>DATMQU010000610.1:0-3760 GCA_035566715.1 Vicinamibacteria bacterium | reverse complement strand
CCTTGAGGGTGGCGCACTCGTACCACCCGTGCTCTTGGGCGAGCTGGGCACAAAGGCGGCCGGCGTCGGTGATGAGCCCGGGCACCGTCTCCACGTGGGCGCCGTAGGCCTCGGCCTCCATGATGAAGACGCGGGCCACGTCCTGGGGGACGAAGACGTGGGCCTTGAGCCCTCCCCGGGCGGCGTAGGCGGCCAAAGCGCTGCCCGCATTTCCGGCGGAGGGCAGGCAGACATCGGTGACGCCCAGGGCCCTGGCCATCGACACCGCCACGGACAGACCGCGGGCCTTGAAGGAGCCGGTCGGGTTACCGCCCTCGTCCTTGATGAAAAGGTGGGGAAGCCCGAGGAGGGCGCCCAGGCGGGGAGCGGGAAGAAGGGGCGTGAAGCCCTCACCCAGGGTGATCAGGTGATCCGGGCCTTCGAGGGGAAGCACCTCCCGATAGCGCCAGAGGGTGGGGGCGCGCAGGGAGAGGTGGCCCGGTCGCATGTCCTTGGCGGCGCTCTCCAGGTCGTAGCGGGCGAAGAGGGGAGCCCCGCACTGGCAGAGGTTCCAGCGCTGTCCGGGAGGATAACGGCGGTCGCATTTCGTGCACTCGAGATGGAGGATCGGCACGCGCCGATTATACGACCCTCGGCGCGGTCCAGAGGGCAGGGCTCGTGAGAGGCCCAGCTTCAAGGTCAGCGCAAAGCTCGAGGATGATATGGCGGAGCGGCTGAAGGGCCGGTAGGGCCCGCGGGCCTTGCTGGTCCGGAGAGAACGAGAGCCGGAGGGCGGCGAAGGGCATCCGAGCCGCCATTGCTGGCCCGCGCTCAGACCTCCATGATTTCGGCTTCCTTCTTCTTGAGGGCGGCGTTGATCTCTTCGATGTGCTGGTCGGTGAGCTTTTGGACCTCGGCCACCGCGTGCTTCTCGTCGTCCTCGCTGACCTGGTGGTCCTTGAGGAGCTTCTTGAGGTGGTCGTTGACGTCGCGGCGCACGTTGCGGATGGCCACCCGCCCCTCCTCGGCGTTCTTGTGGGCGTGCTTGACCAGGGTCTTGCGCCGCTCCTCGGTGAGGGAGGGGATGGGGATGCGGATGATCTTGCCGTCGTTCTGGGGGTTCAGGTCCAAGTCGGAGGTGCGGATGGCTTTCTCGATCGCGGGGAGCAGGGAGGGATCCCAGGGCTGGACGGTGATGAGGGTGGGGTCAGGCGTGCCCAGGTTTCCCACCTGGTTGAGGGGGGTGGGGTTGCCGTAGTAGTCCACCCGAACCCCGTCCAACATGGACAGAGCGGCCCGTCCCGTCCGCATGCTGGACAGCTCGCGGAGCACGGTCTCCACCGAGGCATGCATCCGCTGTTTCGCGTCCGCGATCAGAGGCTTGATGGCCATGGGCTACTCCTTGACGAGGGTCCCGATCTTCTCGCCGAGCATGATCCGGCGCAGGTTCCCCTTGCGCTTGAGATCGTAGACGATGATCGGGAGGCGGTTATCCATGCAGAGGGAGATGGCGGTGGTGTCCATCACCTTCAGGCCCTTCTGCAGCACCTCGAAGTAGGTCAGGCGGTCGAACTTCTTGGCCTTCGGGTTCTTCACGGGATCCGCGTCGTAGATGCCGTCCACCTTCGTCCCCTTGAGAATGATGTCGGCCTTGACCTCCATGGCCCGGAGGGCGGCGGCGGTGTCGGTGGAGAAGTAGGGGTTGCCGGTGCCGGCCGCGAAGATGGCCACCCTCTTCTTCTCCATGTGGCGGATGGCGCGGCGCCGGATGAAGGGCTCCGCCACCTCTTGCATCTCGATGGCGGAGAGCACGCGGGTGAAGACGCCCACCCGCTCGAGGGCGTCCTGGAGGGAGAGGGCGTTGATCACGGTGGCGAGCATGCCCATGTGGTCGGCCGAGATGCGGTCCATCCCGGAGGCGCTGTCGGAGACCCCGCGGAAGATGTTGCCCCCCCCGACCACGACCGCGATCTCCAGGCCCAGGTCGTGGATCTCCTTGATCTCCGCCGCCAGGTATTCGGTGACGGCCCGGTCGATGCCGAAGGCTTTGTCGTCCCCCAGCAAGGCCTCGCCGGAGAGCTTGAGCAGGATCCGCTGGTAGGCGAGGGCCTTCTTGGCGCCGGGCATGGTGCTCCTGCCGTCCGCCTTATCCTACCGCGGGGCCGGGGTTGACCGAATACCCTCCGGCTCTGGATCCGGGCGAGCCGAAGTCACTCCCGGGCCCGGGCTATCCGCGGTTGCGGGATCCTCGCCCAGCCGGAAGCGGGAGAAGCGGCGGACGACAATGTTTTCCTTCAGAAGGGCGATCCTCTCCTGGACCAGGTGGCCCACCGTGATCTTGCCGTCCTTCACGAAGGGCTGCTCGAGGAGGCAGAAGGCCGCGTAGAAGTCCTTGAGCTTGCCCTCCGCCATCCTCTCCTGGACGGCCGCGGGCTTGCCCTGGCCGGCGGCCTGGGCCCGGTAGATCTCCTTCTCCTTCTCGAGGACCGCGGCCGGGACGTCCTCTTTGGCGAGATAGAGGGGGGCGGCGGCGGCGACGTGCATGGCCACGTCCTTGACCAACGCCTGGAACTCCGCCGTCTTGGCCACGAAGTCGGTCTCGCAGTTGATCTCCACCAGCACCCCGATCCTACCCCCGGGGTGGATGTAGGCTCCGACCAGGCCTTCGGAAACGGCGCGCCCGGCCTTCTTGGCCGCCGCGGCCAGGCCCTTCTTGCGGAGAATCTCGCGCGCGCTCTGGGCGTCGCCCTTGGCCTCGACGAGCGCCGACTTGCACTCCATCATGCCTGCGCCCGTCTCCTCGCGGAGCCTGCGCACCATATCCGCCGAAATACTCATGCGTGATTCCTCATTGAAGGCGATGAGCCGTTACGAAAGTCGGGAGGACGGCCCCGCGAACATCCCCTGCGGAGGTCGACCCCGCCCTCAGGCGGGGGTTGTGGGGACGACGGCCGCGGGACGGGGTTTCGGTCGGCGCGCCTCGGCCCCTTCGCCGCCCGGCGTTGCCGGCTCCGGCGCCCGCGCCTCGCGTAGGGCGCGGCCGGCCAGCACCGCGTCCGCCATTCGGCTTGCGAAGAGGCGTATGGCGCGTAGAGCGTCGTCGTTCCCCGGTATCACCACGTCCACCTCGTCGGGGTCGCAGTTCGTGTCCACCACGCCCACCACCGGGATCCTCAGCTTGCGGGCTTCGGCCACCGCGATCGCCTCCTTGCGGGTGTCGATCACGAAAACGGCATCCGGCACCGACTTCATGGTCTTGATGCCCTGGAGGTTCCGCTCGAGCTTGCCCCGCTCTTTCTCGAGGTGGGCGATCTCCTTCTTGGTCAGCCGCTCGTGGCGCCCGTCCGTCGACATGAGCTCCAGCTCCTTCAGGCGGTCCAGGCTCTTGCGCACGGTGACGAAGTTGGTGAGGAGCCCGCCCAGCCATCGCTCGTTCACATACGGCATCGCACACCGCTTGGCCTCCTCGGCGATGGCCTCCTGCGCCTGGCGCTTGGTGCCGACGAAGAGGAGGGTCTTGCCCTGGGCGGCCAGATCCTGCACGTATTGCAGGGCATCCTGCAGCAGGCGGTGGGTCTTCTGGAGGTCGACGATGTAGATGCCGTTGCGCTCCCCGAAGATGTAATCCTTCATCTTCGGGTTCCAGCGGCGGGTCTGGTGGCCAAAATGGACTCCGGCCTCCAGTAACTCTTTCATCGTTATTTCAACTGCCAACGGACCTCCTCTTTGATTGAATGCTTGCGGCCCTGCGCCGGACCGCGCGGGGGAGAGCATTCTCTTG
>DATMQU010000609.1:0-5079 GCA_035566715.1 Vicinamibacteria bacterium | reverse complement strand
TGTAGCGCCCGCTCGCGGGGTCCTGGTTGAGATGGACCACCCGACCCCGGATGAACATGGGGGGGCTGAGGTCGCCCAGGTCGGAAACCACGACCCGGGATTCCGCTTCCAGCGGGATCTCGCGGCTGGTCTCGAACGACATGCCTCCCGCGGACACATCGGTGGACTGAAGATGGATCTTCTTGTGGAAGAGCTGGCCCTCCAGCGAGATGTAGAGGGGGACGCGCAGCTTGAAGCGCTCGTACTTCCTCTTGTCGGGGTCCCCCCCCAAGCGGCCTCCTCCACGGGGTCCTCGTACGGCCCCCCCGAAGGGGGACCCGGGGCCCCATCTCTTGAGCGATGCGATCGTCGGTATGATGGGCCTCCCCCTGGCGTTGTCAAGCTTCCCGCCGCGTGCCCCCGGCCGCGCGCCCGCGTGCCAAAACGGCGTAGACTAGGTCTGTCCGGGAGGCTGGATTGCCGCGGGACCGATTCGGGCGCGAGATCAACTACCTTCGTCTGTCCGTCATCGACCACTGCAACCTGCGGTGCGTCTATTGCATGCCTCTGCGCGGCCTGAGCTTCATACCCTCCCCCGAGCTGCTGACCGCGGAGGAGATCGAGACCGTGGCCCGCGCCGCGGTGAGCGTCGGCTTCCGCAAGTTCCGGCTCACGGGGGGAGAGCCCACACTCCGGCCGGACATCCTGGAGATCACGGCCCGGATCGCGTCCATCGAGGGGGTCGAGGACCTGGCCATGACCACCAACGCGATCCTGCTGCCGCGGCTGGCCCGTCCCCTGGCCGAAGCGGGCCTCCGCCGCATCAACATCCACATCGACACTCTCCACCCCGAGCGCCTGAAGAAGATCATGCGCTTCGGCACCCTGGAGGAGATCGAGGCCGGCATCGCGGCCGCAGAGGCGGCGGGTCTCAAGCCCATCAAGATCAACTGCGTGGTGACCCGCGACTACAACGACGCGGACGTGGTAGACCTCGCCGCCCGCGCCCGGGATCGGGACTGGCACGTGCGCTTCATCGAGCTGATGCCGCTGGGGGGGGGCGAGGCCGCCCACATCGCCCTCTCGCAGTTCGTCCCTTCCCGCGAGACCCGCCACCGCATCGAGGCGGCCCTGGGCCCCCTGGTGCCGGTGCCGAGGGCGAACCCTTCCGACGAGTCGAACAACTTCCGCTTCGAGGGGGGCCGCGGGGTGGTGGGCTTCATCAGCCCCGTCAGCGAGCCCTACTGCGGCACGTGCAACCGCATGCGCCTCACCGCCGACGGCCGGTTCCACCTCTGCCTGCTCAACGACGACGAGCTGGACGTGAAGCGGGCCCTGCGCTCGGGAGCCGGCCTTCCCGAAGTGGCCGCGATCCTGGCGCGGGCGGTGGGGGCCAAGCCCACCGGCCACCGGCTGGACGAGGGGATCTCCACCGAGGATCGCTCCATGTTCCAGATCGGCGGATAGGCGCCGCCCCGTCCCCCAACCGCTTGCGCAAGATTGTCATCATCCCCGCTCTCGTCCTGCTCGCCGTCCTGATCGTCTTTTTCCTGGCCGTGCCCGCTCTGGTGGATGGACACCTGAACCAGACGCGGCACCCCGGGCCCTACCAGGTGTCCGCCCGGGCCCGAGCCCTCCACGCCCGGCTGCTGGTGGCCGACCTCCACGCCGACTCCCTGGTCTGGGGGCGCGACCTCCTGGCCTACGGCACACGGGGCCACGTGGACGTGCCCCGGCTGATCGAGGGCGGGGTGGCGCTTCAGGTCTTTGACGTCTTCACCAAGACGCCCTGGAACCTGAACATCGATCGCACCGAGGACCGGGGAGACGCGGTGACCCTCTTAGCCTTAATGCAGGGTTGGGCCCCCAAGACTTGGACCAGCCTGAAGGAGCGCGCCGTCTACCAGGCGCGGCGGCTGCACCGAATGGCCGCGCTGTCCGGCGGCCGGCTCCGGGTGGTGAAGCGGGGGGCCGACCTCGCCGCCTACCTGGACCGGCGCGCGCACGACCCCAACATCGTGGCCGGGCTCCTCGCCCTCGAGGGCGCCCACGCTCTGGAAGGTGACGCCCGCAACGTCGCCATCATGGACCAGGCGGGGTACCGGATGATCGGCCTCGCCCACTTCTTCGACAACGAAGTGGCGGGGTCCGCCCACGGCGTCAGCAAGGGCGGGCTTACCCCCCTGGGGCGCGAGGTCGTTGGGCGCATGGAGGAGAGGAAGATCCTCGTCGATCTGGCCCACGCCTCCGTGCAGACGATCGACGACGTTCTGGCCATGGCCAAGCGCCCCGTCGTCGTCTCCCACACGGGCGTGAAGGGCACCTGTGACAACAACCGCAATCTGTCGGACGAGCAGCTCCGGAGGATCGCGGGCACGGGCGGGATCGTGGGCATCGGCTTCTGGCCAACCGCGATCTGCGGCGACGACGCCCAGGCCATCGCCCGGGCCATACGCCACGCCGCAGATGTGGCCGGCGTCGACCACGTGGGCCTGGGCTCCGACTTCGACGGTGCGGTCGTGACTCCCTTCGACGCGGCTGGGTTGCCGGTCCTGACCGAGGCCCTGCTGGGGGAGGGCTTCGCCGAGGACGAGGTGGCCCGGATCATGGGTGGCAACGTGTTGCGAGTCCTGCAGCAGACCCTGCCCTGAGCCGAGGACCTCAGACCGGATGGCCCGGGAAGAGCGGGACCAGCTGACGCCTGGCCGATCGCTCAGCTCAAAACCCTATGCCTTGGCGCGTGTCGATGTCATTCCAAGTGTGGGCAGTCCGATACACTCACCCGACTGGCGTCGACCGTTGACCCACGGAGGGTACCTCTCCTAAGTCTCTCTCTCCCTTGCGGCGGCCCTTTTCGAATCATACGGGCACGGATTCTGCATAGGCCCAGCGCCTCTATTTGCCGACGTGTCGGGCGCGACTCGCTCGTCGGAGGAGGTTCTATGGGGAAGCTGAAATGGACCCGAGGCGTTGCCTTAGCCGTGCTGACCTCTTGCTTAAGCACCGCTGCTTGGGCGCAGACCTATAGCGTTCTCAAGACTTTTGAAGGCCTCATTAGCCCGCTTTCGAGTCCCATCCGGGATGCAAACGGCAACCTATACGGGTTGCTTGCGGGCGGCGGCACTTGGGGGCAGGGCGCCATCGTCAAGCGCGCACCTGACGGAACACTCAGCATCCTGCACAACTTCACCGGTGCCGATGGAGGGCGCCCTGCCGGGGATCTCCTCCGCGATCGCCACGGCAATCTCTACGGCGCGGCATCCTTCGAAGGTGCGGGCCATGCGGGCACGATCTTCGAGTTGGCTCGCGACGGCACCTTCACGCTTCTGCACACCTTCAACCAGAACACCGACGGTGGGTTTCCAAACGGAGGTCTGATACGGGATCGAGTCGGTAACCTCTACGGAACGGCGTCGACCGGAGGTCCAGGGGGCGAAGGCACCGTCTTCAAGCTGGCTCCCGACGGCACCTACACGCTCCTCCACAGCTTCGCCTTCGATGGCAAGGGGTCTCTACCGTGCTGCCTCGTGCGTGACCGGCAGGGCAACCTCTATGGAACGACGGCCATTGGTGGTTCCGGTGGTGGCCAATTCGGTGGAGGCACCATTTTCAAGTTGGCTCCCGACGGCACCTATACCATCCTCTACAGCTTCACGGGAGGGAGCGATGGCGCGGGGCCGATCGGTCTCCTCCGTGTTCCGGGTGGAGACCTGGTTGGCCTCGCGCGCTCGGGTGGCTCCAACCAGCAGGGCACGATCTTCAAGCTCTCCACGAGCGGAACCTTCAGCGTCCTTTTCACGTTGCCGAACTATGCCGTGGCCGGGCTCACTCTGGATTTGAACGGCAACCTGTACGGTGTCGCCCCCCAAGGAGGCCCGCCCCCAGGGTGGGGTACTGTGTTCAAACTTGCTCCGGATGGCACGTTCAGCATCCTGTACAGTTTTGCGGGTGGGGACGACGGCTTCAGTCCGTACACCCGCGTGGTCCTGGATGCCGCTGGCAACCTATACGGAACAACCCTGCAAGGCGGTCCCGGAGGTTATGGCACTCTCTTCACGTTAGCCCCGGACGGGACCAAGACTCTCCTGCACGGCTTCAGCAGCGTCAACCCCAACGGCCTCGCTCTCGATCCTAGTGGCAGCCTCTTTGGGACGACGCAAAGGGGAGGAGGCGGTAACGGCTCCGTCTACGAGCTAGCGCCTGTCGGCGGAACCTTCACCGTCCTTCACAGCTTCGACCCCGGGCCCGACGGTGCTTTTCCCTTCGCCGCCCCTATCCTTGATGGAAGCAACAACCTCTACGGCACGACAATTATTGGGGGCCCAACCGGTAGCGGCACGGCATTCAAACTAGCTGCGAATGGGACCTATACGGTTCTCCACGGGTTTGGTGGGTTCTCCTTCCCGCCCGACGGGAGATCGCCGGTCGCGCGCCTTGTGTCCGACGCAAGCGGCAATCTTTATGGCACCGCCTCCGACGGAGGCGCGCACAACTTCGGGGGGGCCGTGTTCAGGCTGACTCCCGGAGGTGCCTACTCGGTCCTCCACAGTTTCGGTTCCCCAAATGATGGCTTCTTTCCCATGGCGGGACTGGTGATCGATGCGAGCGGCAGCCTCTACGGCACGACCTTCCAGGGGGGTTCAGGGGGCGCGGGGATCGTCTTCAAACTGGCGCCGGACGGGACGTACACCATCCTCCATTCCTTCGCTGGAGCGGACGGCACCCACCCTTTGGGCGGACTCGCCCAAGACTCGAGTGGGAATCTCTACGGGACGACCTCCTTTGGCGGCGCCTCGAATTTTGGCACCGTCTTCAAGCTGGCTCCCGACGGCACCTACACCGTCCTTCACAACTTTGCCCTCGCGGATGGTGCCTCTCCCCAAGCCGACCTGATCCTCGACTCCATCAGTAACCTGTACGGAACGACGTCGGCGGGTGGCGGCTCGAACTTGGGGACGGTTTTCAAGCTCGCACCGGATGGCACATACAGCGTCCTCCGCAGCTTCTCAGGCGACGATGGCGCACTGCCCACCGCGGGGCTCGTTCTTTCCGGGAGCGGCGTCCTCTACGGGACCACGAGCACGGGGGGGCCGCTGGCGG
>DATMQU010000608.1:0-3494 GCA_035566715.1 Vicinamibacteria bacterium | reverse complement strand
TCGTGGTGGGGGTCTCGGGGGCCCGGGGCTCCTTCTTCTCCACTCTCGTCCAGCAGGCCGTCGGCGGCGCCTCGGGGAGCGCCCAGACCGCCTGGGGCCTCGACCTCGAATACTCGCGCGGCTATTGGCTCTTCCGCGCGGAGGCGGTGGGGAGCGCCTGGGACGTCCCCGTGGTCAAGCCGCCCCTTCTCCACGGCCCCGTCCGAGCGCTTGGCCTGGAAGGGGAGGCCCGCTACAAGTTCGCCCCCGGTCTCTACGTGGCGGCCCGCCTGGACCATCTGGGGTTCAGCACCGTGGAGGGCTCGGCGGGGCCCATGTCTTGGGATGCGCCGGTCTGGCGGGTGGAGGGCGGCGTCGGCTACTCGGTGCGCCGCGACCTCCTCTTCAAGCTCGTCTACCAGCACAACTGGAAGGACGGCGGCCCCTTGCGAAGCCACGGCTCTCTCGCCGCCCAGCTGCTCTTCTGGCTCTAGAATGCCCGCACCCCTGCCTCTCCATCTCCTGGCCGTGACCGCGCTCGTGGGCACGGGCGGAGCCCAGGTCCGGGTCGCCCCCGCCCTGGCTTCCTCCAGCTCCATCCGGGGTCGCGTGGAGCTGCGCCGCGTCTCCCCGCCGGTGGAGCCGCGGGTGGCGGTGAGCGAGCTCGGGATGCCGGCCCCCCGCGACCTGCCCGACCGGCGCCGGAGCGTGGTCTACCTGGAGACCGCGCCCCGGGGCGCCTTCGAGGATGCGGAGCGGCCGCGGGCCACCCTCGACCAGCGCAATCAGACCTTCGTGCCGTACGTGCTGGCGGTCGTCGTGGGGACGACGGTGGACTTTCCCAACAACGACCGCACCTACCACAACGTCTTCTCGTTCTCGAAAGCCCGGCGCTTCGACCTCGGCCGCTACGGCCGCGGGGAATCCAAGTCCATCCGCTTCGACGAGCCGGGGGTGGTCAGGGTGTTCTGCGAGATCCACTCCCACATGAGCGCCTTCGTCCTCGTTTTCGCCCATCGCTACTTCGCGGTGACCGACGCCGAGGGGCGGTACCACATCGATGACGTTCCCCCCGGCACCTACACGGTGGTGGCCTGGACGGACGGGGAGGCGCGCGAGGCCCGCGCCGTCCGCGTGCCCGAGGGCGGGGGGCCGGTGGAGCTCGACTTCGCCCCCAACTGACGCCATGAAGCTGCTCTCTTCCCTCCAGAACCGGATCTTCCTGGCCAGTTCCCTCCTGGCCATCCTCTCCATCGGGTTCGCCATCCGTTTTGTCACCGTCCGCGTGACGGGGGAAGCAGAGCAGGAGCTGCGTCGCGGCCTGGTGGAGGCGGGGGACCTCGTGGAGCAACAGCACGCGGCCCGCCTCGAGACCCTCACCGTCATGGCCCGGCTCATCGCGGACCTGCCCAAGCTCAAGGCGGTGGTGGACACCGGCGACCCTCCGACCGTGCAGCCCCTGGCCCAGGACTACAAGGCCCGCGTGCGGGCCGACGTCTGCGTGGTCACCGGCCGGCGGGGACAGGTACTGGTCGCGCTCGGGGCCCCGGCGGCGGAGATGGAGGGCAGCCCCGCCGTGCGCACCGCGCTCGAGGGGCGGGAGTCGGTGACCTTCCGCCCCGCTCCGGGCGGCCTCCTCGAGATCGTCACCGTGCCCGTGGCCATCGGCCCCGATCCCCCCGAGTTGGCGGGAACCCTGAGCCTCGGCTTCGCCCTCGATGACGCCCTCGCCGCGCAGTTCAAGGCGGTCACGCAGAGCGAGGTCGCCTTCGCCCTCGACGGCCAGCTGCGCGCGGCCACCCTCCCCGGGGGCCGCGGCCCCGCCCTCTCGCGCGTCTTGGAGAGCGACGCCATCGCCCCCGTGCTTCTGGACGGCTCCGAGTACGTGGCCCTGCGGCGCCCCCTCTACACCCCCGCCGGCCCCCGCGCACCCATGGCCGTCATCCTGCGCTCGCGGACGGAGCGCCTCCGCTTCGTGCGTACCCTGCACGCGGCCTTGCTCGTCGCCGCCCTCATCTCCGTGCTGGTGGCGATCCTGCTCAGTTACGGGTTGGCCCGCACCGTGACCGGCCCCCTGTCCGCCATCACCGCCACCATGCGGGAGATGGCGGCTACCGGTGACCTCACCCGCAAGATCCCCGGGGGCCGGGTCTGGGACGACGAGGACGCGCGCCTCCTCGCCCGCACCTTCAACAGCCTCACCGACGCCATCGCGCGCTTCCAGCGCGAGGCCGCGCTGCGGGAGCGCCTCTCCGCCCTCGGCCGCCTCTCCACCGTCATCGCCCACGAGGTAAGAAATCCGCTCATGATCATCAAAGCCTCCCTGAGGACCCTCCGCCGCGAAGGGGTGCCGACCCCGGAGCTCCGGGAAGCGGCGGCGGACATCGATCACGAGGTGGCCCGGCTGGACCGCACGGTCAGCGACGTCCTCGACTTCGCCCGCCCCGTCCGGCTGCAGTACGCGCCCACCGACCTCAACGCTCTGTGCCGCGAAGCCGCCGTTTCCACCCTCTCCGGGGATTCGTCTCCCGCCGTGCACTTCTCCCTCGATCCCGGTCTCGCCCGCGTGATCACGGACGGGGAGCGGCTGCGCACCGCCCTCGCCAACATCCTGTCCAACGCCTGGGAGGCGGTGCGGGCGCGGGGGCCCCTGCCCGCGCCCGCGGGCGACCCCCCCGCCGACATCGACCTTGAGACCGTGGCCCTCTCCCCCGGGCGGGCCGCCATCGTGGTGCGGGACCGCGGAGTGGGCATCGACCCCGCGGACCTGCCCCACGTCTTCGAGCCCTACTTCACGACCAAGCGCACGGGGACGGGGCTCGGCCTCGCCATCGCCAAGAACATCATCGATTCTTTGGGGGGCACGCTCTCCGCCCAGAATTGCCCCCCCGAAGGGGCGGAGGTCCGCATCGAGCTGCCCATAGCGGAGCCCTCCCCGACCGGCTCCCCCGCCCCCGGGGCGGCCTGAGATGGAGCCCCACGGCAGCATCCTTTTGGTCGACGACGAGGAGCGCATCCTCAAGGCCCTCGGGCGCGCCCTGCGCGAGGAGGGGCACGAGGTGGTGGCCACCTCTAGCGCCCGGGAGGCCCAGCGCTTGCTGTCCGGCCGCACCTTCGACCTCTTCGTGGTCGACAACCGGATGCCGGAACGGACGGGCCTGGAGCTCATCCAGGACCTGCTCGGCTCCGCCCCCGAAGGCGACCGCCCGCAGATCATCATGATGACCGCCCACGCCACGGTGGAGAACGCCATCGAGGCCATGAAGCTGGGGGCTTTCGACTACCTGCAAAAGCCCTTCGAGGTCGAGGAGCTCCTGGTGGCGGTGCGCCGCGCCCTCGAGCACCAGCGCCTGCGCACCCAGCAGCTCTACCTTCTGAGCGAGCGCGATGAGCAGTTCAACCACTACGGCATCGTGGGAGGGAGCCGGGCCATCCAGGACCTCCTCCACAAGCTGGAGCAAGTGGCGCTCACCAAGAGCACCGTCCTCATCAGCGGGGAGACGGGGACGGGCAAG
>DATMQU010000607.1:0-4452 GCA_035566715.1 Vicinamibacteria bacterium | reverse complement strand
TCCTCGCTGGTCTTCAGGCGGAGGGCGATGAGGTTGGCGAAGGCCACGCTCGCGGAGGACGTGGACTCCAGGATCTCGACCCCCCGGTCCTTGGCGATGGCGAGGGCGTTGACGAGGGTGACCCCTTCCGCGAGCGTCGGGCGCAAGACGCCGTTGACGGCCGCGGAGAGAATGGGCTTGGCGTCGAACTCGCGCAGGTCGCCGTAGAGGCCGAGCTCGATCCGCTCCAGCGAGCCCCGGCAGACCTGGCCCAGGAATAGACCCAGCCGCTCCGCGAGCTCCATGGCCGGCCGCACCTGATCGTAGAGATCCCCGGAGAGGGAGAAGAAGTTCACGGCCTGCTGGATGACGCCTCCCTTGAGGAAGTCGCGCACCTGGATCGCGATGTCGGTACCCACCCGCTCCTGGGCCTCCCGGGTGGAGGCCCCGATGTGGGGCGTGGCCACGACCCGCGGATGCTGGGCCAGCCGCCAATCTCGGGGTGGTTCCTGGCCGTGGACGTCGAGGGCCGCCCCCCCCACCCGCCCGCTCTCCAGCGCAGAGAGGAGCGCCTCCTCGTCGATGAGCTCCCCCCGGGCCGCGTTCACGATGCGGATGCCGGGCTTGGCCAAGGCCAACTCCTTCTTGCCGAGAAGATGGTGCGTCTCCCGGGTGAGGGTGGTGTGCAGGGTGAGGAAATCAGAGCTCTGCAGGAGCTCGTCCAGGCCTCTGAGCTTCACGTGGGCCTGCTCCGCGACCGCCGGGGCGACGAAGGGATCGTGGGCCGCGACCTCCATCCCGAGGGCGCGGCAGCGAGCCGCCACCTCGCGCCCGATCCGGCCCAGCCCCACCACCCCGATGCGCTTGCCGCTGAGCTCCACCCCCGTGAAGCTCTTCCGGTCCCACTTGCCGGCCTTCATGGAGGCGTCGGCCTGGGGGATGTTGCGGGCCAGGGCCAGGAGCAGGGCCATGGCAAGCTCGGCGGTGGAGATGAGGTTCCCCCCCGGCGAGTTCATGACGATGACGCCCCGCCGGGTGGCCGCCGCCAGGTCCACGTTGTCGACCCCCACCCCCGGACGGCCGATCACCTTCAGGCTCGTCGCGGCCTCGAGGACCTCGCGCGTGACCTGGCTGCCGCTGCGAATGAGCAGAGCCTCGTAAGGGGGGATCCGCTCGGCCAGCTCCGCCGGAGAGAGCGCCTTCTGCACGTCCACCGTCCACCCCTCGGCGCGTAGGATCTCCAGGCCGCGGTCGGTGATGCCCTCCAGGACGAGAATCTTGTAGCTCAAACCAAAGACCTCACGAAAAACGCGAGCCGCCGCGTCCGCGGCCCGGTCGCTCGTAGTTTAATCTGTACCCGCTCCCAAAGCGGCTCGGGTCCGCTCTCGCGGGAGCGAGCCCTCGCCTCTCCTCCTCCGAAGGGAGAGAGCGGGAGACGCCGCGGCGGCACGCCGGGCCTGCCTTCCCGGCCCTAAGGTCCTTTCCACAGAAACTGTGGAAAACCCTGTGGAAACTCCGCGCAAGGGCCTGCCTAACTCGCTGTGACACGGCTGTTTGGAGCGATCTGCACTCTGTGACAGCAGCATGACGAGGGCACGCGATTTGCGTGATTGGAGTTTCGCGCGAACGTGGTGTCGAGCGGGGGGCCGGACTTCCGCTTGCACCCTCAGCCGAAAGCGGGTGTGGCCCGTGAGCGGGCCCCGTCCACGGCTTCTCCGAGCGCGCCGACGACGTAATCGATTTCTGCGTCCGTCGTGAACCGTCCCAGTCCGAAGCGCAGGGCGGTGTAGACCCGCTCGTCGGGGAGGCCGAGGGCGCGCAGCACGTGAGATCCCTTGCCTCCCGCCTCCGCGCACGCCGCTCCCGAGGAAATCGCGACCCGGCCCTGGAGGGAAAGGATCAGGGTCTCCGCTTCCGCACGGGCGATGGAGACGTTCAGGTTCCCGGGAAGGCGCGGCTCGGCCGCTCCGTTGAGCTCCACCCCGTCGACGCGGGCGCGCAAGGCGGAGAAGAGACGTTCCCGCAGGGCGCGCACCCGCTCCGCCTCGCCCGAGGCCAGAGCCTCCCCGGCCAGGCGCGCGGCGGCGCCAAAGCCGACGAGGCCGGGCACATTGAGGGTCCCCGCGCGCAGGCCCTTCTCCTGCCCGCCGCCCTCGATCTGGGCCCGGAGCCGCACGCGCGGCCGCCCCTTGCGGACGTAGAGCGCGCCCACGCCCTTGGGGCCGCACATCTTGTGGGCGGAGAGGCTCATCAAGTCCACATTCCAGGCCGCGACGTCCACGGGGACGCGCCCGAGGGCTTGTACGGCGTCGGAATGGAGAAGGATGCCCCGCTCGCGGCAGAGCTTGCCCACCTCGGCCACGGGCTGGAGGGTTCCGATCTCGTTGTTGGCGGCCATCAGCGAGACGAGAACGGTGTCGGGGCGCAGGGCGGCTTTGACCGCCCCCACCTCCACGACTCCGTCCCGCCCCGCCTCGACCCGCGTGACGGCAACGCCTTCGCGCTCCAGGCTGCGGCAGGGTTCGAGCACCGCCGCATGCTCGATGACGCTGGTTACGATGTGGCCGGCGCCTGCGGCCCGCCCCCCCACCACGCCCTTGAGCGCAAGGTTGTCCGCCTCCGTCGCCCCCGAGGTGAAGACGATCTCGTCCGGAGAGGCGCCCACGAGCGCCCCCACCTCCGCGCGCGCCTCCTCCACCGCCCGGTGCGCTTCCTGCCCGAAGGCGTGGGCGCGTCCGGAGGGGTTGCCAAAGCGCTCGGTGAAGAAGGGCAGCATGGCCGACAGCACGGCGGGATCGACCGGCGTCGTGGCGTGGTAGTCGAGGTAGATCGGCCTCATCGAACGATCATAGCGGAGAAACACCCGAACGCGCCAAGTCCAGCAAGGGGACGACCTTTCCACCTGTATGCCCAATCACAACCCTCTCTTGCCCGGGGTCGTATAATCCATCGAGGGGGAGAAACACAATGCGGAAGAGAGCGGCGTTTGCGATCCTGGCGGTGGCGGTGACGGGCGTGGCCGGGGCGCAGGAGGCGCGCGACGACCAGGATACCCGGTCGGAGCCCGTGCGCCAGATCCGGGTCCTGCAGAACCCCTACGACATCGCATCCTTCTATCGCTCCGCTCCGAGCTCAAGCTACTTCGGATACCAGGGCCCCGGCCTCGAATATCGCGGGCCCTACTCCCTGGCCGGCTTCTACCGCTCGCAGCACTCTCCCACCTACCCCCCCGCGGAAGGTCCCTACGCCTACGGGCGGTTCTGGAACAGCGGATACGGGCGGGGCGGAGTGGTCGTGGGCTTCCGCCGCCGGATCGGCCAGAACGGCGACCTCTTCCTGCTCGCCCCCACGATCCTCGCCCCCGTGGGGCCGCTGGCGGGCGCGTTCTTCGAGGGGCGTTAGCTAGATCGGTCGAACCCGAGGACCTGCCCCACCGTCCGGCCCACCTCGCGCAGAAAGCGATCCGCGTAGCTCGTGAGGGGGCCGACCGTCTCGTCCCGCTCCATCCTCTCCACGCGGCCCATGGGATAGAAGACGGTGGTCAGCCCAATCACGGTCTCCTCATGACGGGCCAGTTGCCGCATCCAGTCGTCGAAGGTTGCGAGGTCAAGGCCGCGGACCACGACCCCCGCCGGCTGGAGGGAGAGGAGCAGACCCCACACCCTCTCCTTGGGGCTGTGGAGGTAAAGGATCACGGGCGCGCCTTCGGGCAAATCCAGCCCCGTCATTCGGCGGGCGGCGCCTCCCCCCGGCGCTCCGCCAGGAAGGCGGCGATCCTCTTGGCGCCCTCCCGCAGATCCTCCAGCGAGCGGGCGAACGAGATCCGGATGTAACCGGGGGCCCCGAACCCCTCCCCGGGCACGACGGCTACGCCCTTCTCCTCGAGCAGCCGGCGGCCGAGCTCGAGGCTCGTCGGCATCTCGGGGGTCAGGTAGCGGGCCAGGTTTGGAAAGAGGTAGAAGCCGCCCTCGGGCTCCACGCACGTCACGCGGGGGAGGGCGGCGATGGCGGGATGCAGGAAGTCGCGGCGGCGCCGATACTCCGCGACCAGGCCCTGCACGAACTTCTGGGGGCCGGTGAGGGCCTCGACCGCGCCCAGCTGGGCGAAGGTGGTGGGGCTCTGGGTGCTGTGGGAGGCGAGGGCCGCGCAGGCGTCGACCAGGGCCCGGGGCCCCAGGACCCAGCCGATCCTCCAGCCCGTCATGCAGTAGGTCTTGGAGGTGGTTCCGATGATCACCAGGCGATCCCCCACGGATTCGCGAAGGGTCTGCAGCGCGGAGGAATCGGGGCGGTTGAAAACGAGCTGGGAGTAGGTGTCGTCGTAGAGGAGGGTGAACTTCCGCCGCTGCGCCATGTCTCCGATCACCAGGAGCTCGTCGGGATCGATGAGCATGCCGGTGGGGTTCCCGGGGCTGTTCAGCACCACCGCCTTGGTGCGGGGTCCGGTGGCCTTGCTGATCATGCGGGCCGAGA
>DATMQU010000606.1:0-6334 GCA_035566715.1 Vicinamibacteria bacterium | reverse complement strand
GGTACGGCCCGATCGTGATGAACACCCAGGAGCAGCTCCGCCAGGCGTTCGCCGAGCTCGAGCGGGGAACGTTCCTGAAGACTCCGTCCCGGCGTTGAGGGAGACCTCGGGAGCAGGGGCAGGGGAGAGTCTGCCCACCCCTGATGGTCGTGCCCCTGGGGTGGGAGGGGGTGGGCGGGCTAACGCCCCCGGAAGGAGAACGGACCTCAGCCCTCGATCAGCCGGGACACCTCCTCCGCGATGGCGGGGGCGGAGGTGAGGCCGGGCGAATCGATGCCGATGAGGTCGACCAGACCGGGCAGGCCCCGCTCGCTCTCCTCGGCGATGACGAAGTCGCGGAACCCCTCGCCCGGTCCCTGGAGCTTGGCGCGGATGCCCGCGATGTCGGGCTCGAGGTCGGAGTCCTCGATCGTGGGCACGAGCCGGCGCACGGCCTCCCCAAACGCGGCCCGCCGCGACTCGTCCACGGCGTAGTCGAACCGGCCGGGGGGGAGGTATTCGGCGTCTGGGCCGAAGCGCAGCCTCCCGTCCAGGCCGAGCACGGCGTGGGTACCGAGGCTGACATGGCCGGGAACCGGATAGATAAGGCGCGAGACCAGGCCCGCCTTGGCCGGCCGCACCGAGAAGTAGCTGCCCTTGCAGGGATGAAGCCGATAACCGGCGGCGGGGACGTCGATCCCCGCCAACGCCGCCAGCGTGTCCGCCCCCAGCCCCGCCGCGTTGACCACCCTCTCCGTCGTGAACGAATCGACTTCCTTCCCCGTGCGCACGGCCAGCCGGTAGTCGCCGGTGCGCCGTTCGATGCCCACGACCTCGGAGCGGGGTTGAAAAATGGCCCCCGCCTCCCGCGCCTGGCGGAGGAAGAAGTCCATCAGCCCGTGTGCGCTCACGATGCCGGTATTGGGAGACAGGAGGGCTCCCGCGGACCGGACGTTGGGCTCCAGGGCCCGGCACTCGGCGGCCGAGATCATGCTGAGCTCCACGCCGTTCTTCGCGCCCCGCTCCAGGAGCCCCTCCAGGGCGGGGAGCTCGCCCGGGCCTCCGGCCACGATGAGCTTGGATAGGCGCCGGTGGGGAATGCCGTGCCGGCCGCAGATGTCGTAAAGCATCCGGTTCCCCTCGACACAGAGCCGCGCTTTCAGGGACCCGGGGGGATAGTACATGCCGGCGTGGATGACCTCGCTGTTACGGCTGCTCGCCTCCTGGCCGTGCCTCTCGTGGCGCTCGAGGAGCAGGAGATCCGAATGCCGGGGAGCGAGGCGGGCGGCCACGGCCAAACCCACCACGCCGCCTCCAATCACCGTCACCGAGGCGTCGGGCATGGAGCGTCATCCTAGCACCGGTGGATGGTGCTTCCCGGAGCGTCGAGGAGGGGAAGGCACGGCGGGGAAGCCGGTCGATCCCGCCCGCCCTAGGGCGCCGCCTCCGTGCGCAGGCCGAGCTGGTCGAAGAGGAACGCGAAGACGTCGGCTTCCTGCTCGATCCGCTCGCTGGCCGCGGTCCCGAAGCCGTGCCCGGCGGCGGCGGTGGTTCGGAGCAGGATGGGCCGCCCGGATGAGGTCGCGGCCTGAAGGCGGGCTGTCATCTTCCGGGAGTGGGCCGGGTTCACGCGCCCGTCGTTGTCGCCGGTGAGCAGGAAGACGGCCGGGTACGCGGTTCCGTTCTTCACGTGGTGGTAGGGCGAGTAGGCGTGAAGGGCCCGGAACTGGTCGGGATCGCGGACCGAGCCATACTCGGTGACGTTGAAGGTTCCGTTGGGATCCCGCTCCGCCCGGAGCATGTCGTAGATGCCGACGTGGGACACCACGGCGCGGAACAGCTGGGGCTGCTGGGTGAGGGCCGCCCCCATGAGGAGGCCGCCGTTGCTTCCCCCTTCGATGGCGAGCCGGGGCGGCGAGGTGTACCCGCGGTCGATCAGGTGCTGGGCACAGGCGGTAAAGTCGTCGAAGACGTTCTGCTTGCGGGTGAGGCGGCCGGCCTGGTGCCACGCCTCGCCGTACTCTCGCCCGCCCCTGAGGTTGGCGACCACGTACACACCGCCCGCGTCGAGCCAGATCCTCCCGCCGTTGCCGAGGAAGGAGGGGACCAGGCTGATCCCATAGCCCCCGTAGGCGGTGAGCAGGGTGGGGTTCTGGCCGCCGAGCGGGAGCCCCCTCCGGCGGATGATGTTCAAAGGCACCTTCGTCCCGTCCCGGGAGACCGCGAACTCCCGCACCACCTCGGCGTCGTCGAACCGCAGGGGCGACTTTGTGGAGAGGGGGGTGCGGGAGGGCGAACCCGAGCCGGTGAAGCGGTACCAGCCGAGAGGGTCCAGGAAGGTCTCGGTCCCGAAGAGCACCGCGTCCCCGCCCAGGGTGACCACCGCGTCCACTGAGGAGATCGGAGGCAAGGGGAGGCCCCCCAAGGGCTTCCCGCGGTGGTCGTAGATGTCGACCTGGCTCGGACCCCCCGCGACCCGGAGGACGTAAAGGCCGCTTTGCGTGACGGTGAGGGGCGGTTCGATGCCCGCCTCCCCCTCAGCCACGATGGTCTCGGCGGTGGCCAGGCGCGGGCTGGCGGCGGGGAGCCGCAGGACCTTGCCCCGGGGGGCGTCCTTTCGGGACACGAGATAGAGACCCTCGTCCGGCCCCAGGGTCGCTGAGACCACGTCATCCTCGAAGCGCGTGACCTGGGTCCAGGTCCCGTCCGCCCCCATGTAGTAGTGGGCGAACTCCCCGCCGTCTCCGTTCGCCACCGAGACGAGGAGGGACCTCCCGTCGCGGGACTCGAGCTGGATCTCCGCGATACGCGGGAACTCTTTCCCGATCACGTAGGAATCGGCCCGGGCGGGTGTGCCCAGGCGATGCCGCCAGACCTGCTGGTAGAAGCCCCGATCCTGGGGCGGCCGTTCGTTGCCCTGCGGGTAGCGGGTGTAGTAGAGAGCGGAGCCATCCGCGGTCCAGGCCGCGCTTCCCGCCGCGGTGGGGAAGTTCACGTGGGGGATCGGGGCCTCCAACTCCCGGCCGGTGAGAGCCTCCAGGATGTGGAGGTCCGCGTCCTCGCTCCCGCCCGCGGAGAGGGCGACCGCTACCTTCTTCCCGTCGTGGGAGGGCACGTACCAATCGATGGAGAGGGAGTCCTTGGCGTTCAGAGCGCCGGGATCCATGATCACGCGCTCGGTAGCGGGGTCGGCCGCCAGCCCCAGGGCCACCAAGAGCGGCTGCTCTTTGGGCGGCTGCACCTTCCGCGCGAAAAGGGTCCCCCCCTCCGCCCGCAGGTCGGAGTATCGGGGGGAGCTCTCCTGGTAGGCCCGCTGCAAGCGGCCGCGGATGGCCGTGCGGGCGGGCAGCGCGTCGAGATAGGCCCGGGTGCGCGCGTTCTGCGCCTGCACCCAATCCTTCACCTCCCGGTCGTTCGTGTCCTCCAGCCAGCGGTACTCTTCCGTGACGCGCACGCCGTGATAGTCGTCAGTGACGGTCCTTATGCTGGTGGCCGGTGTGTCCCTGACCGCGCCCGCTACCAGCAACCCCAGGCCAGCCACGACCCCGAGCCCAAGCCGCCGCTTCACGGATCACCTCCCCGAGTCAGAAGAGCGTGTGAGTGTCGTCCAATATCCCCGGCCCCGCAAGCCGCGGGGGTCGTGCCCCGTGTGGCGGGGGCGCGGTCCCGGCAGCGATGCGGCCCTCGCCGGATACGACGAAGCGGTCGCGGCAAGCCGGGCCGCTCGACGGATCGGGCCCGTGCCCGGGGGTAGGACTCTACTTTCGGATCTGGCCGCGGATCAGGTTGGCTCGGGCCATGACCTCCTCCGCGTCGAGGGTGGTCATCTTCCGGTCCTTGACCACCACCCGCCCCGCCACCAGCACCGTCCGCACGTGGCCGCCCTTGATGGCGTAGACCAGGTGGGAGTAGGGCTCGTAGAGGGGCGTGAGCTCGGGCTGGTGAAGGTCCACCAGGACCAGGTCCGCCTGCTTTCCTACCTCGATGGACCCGATCCGGTCGCCCATCCCGAGCACGCGGGCGCCTCCCAGGGTGGCCATTCTGAAGACCTCCCGCGCGGGCATGACGGTCGGGTCCTGGCGAAAGAGCTTGTGCACCCGAGCCGCGATGTCCATCTCCTCGAAGAGGTCGAGGTTGTTGTTGCTGGCCGCCCCGTCCGTGCCCAGCCCCACGGAAATCCCCGCCGCCAGCATCTCCGGGACCCGCGCCAGGCCCGCCGCCCCCTTCATGTTGCTTCCGGGGTTGTGGGACACTCCCGCCCCGCGGAGCCCCAGCCGGCGGATGTCGTCGTCGGTGAGGGTGATGCCGTGGTGAAGGATGGTGCCCGGCCCCAGCACGCCCGCCCCGTCGAGGGCGGGGACCGCGGTCTGGCCCAGCTTCGCTCGGACCACGCGGTCTTCCTCCTGCGACTCGGCGGCGTGGATCTGGAAGGGGGCCCGATAGCGACGGGCGAGGGCGTGGGCTTGGCGCACGACCTCCAGGGACGTGGTGTAGAGGGCATGCGGCGCCACCGAGGGCACCACGCGCGGATGGTCGCGGTACTGCCGCAGGAAACCCTCCGCCCCCGCGAGGGCGGCCTCAGTCGTCTTGTAGTCGGGGGCGGGGAAGCCGATGATGGTCTGCCCGAGCACGCCCCTGAGGCCGGCCCGGTCCACCGCGCGGGCGACTTCCTCCTCGAAATAATACATGTCCGCGAACGTGGTGGTACCGCTCCGGGCCATTTCGACGCAGGCCAGGAGCGTTCCCCAGTACACGAACTCTCGGTCGACGTGCTTGGCCTCCGCGGGGAAGATGACGCCGTTCAGCCACTCCATGAGGGGGAGGTCGTCCGCGATGCCTCGGAACAGGACCATGGGCGCGTGGCCGTGGGCATTGACCAGGCCGGGGATCACCAGATGCCCCCGGGCGTCGAGGGCCTCCCGGGCCTCGGGCAGGGGCTCGCCGGAGGCGAGGACGGCCTCGATGACGCCGCCGCGCACGGCCACCGAGCCGCCCTCCAGCACCCGCATCTGAGGATCCACGGTGACCACGGTGCCCCCGCGGACCAGGAGATCGACGGGGCCGGCTTCGAGGAGCGAGAGGAGGAGGAGGGTCGGGATGGTCACGGGGTCGTGAGAGAATTCTACTGCGGGCGCCCCAAGGGCGCCGCACCGGCCTTCACATGAACGCCCTTCTGCTCCTCTTCCTTCTGCTTCGCGCCGCCCAGCAGGCCCTGGAGCACGCGCTCGCCTCCCTCAACCGGCGCTACACCCTCGACCCCGACCGCCGCGCTCGGGCGGCACGCTGGCTCCGCATCGGGGAGGAGGAGATGTCCGCCGCCCTGGCCTACGCGCGGGACCGCTACCTCTTCGCGGTCGTCCGCGGCTGGATCGATGTTTCGGTCACCCTCACCTTCCTGGCCGTGGGCGGCCTGGGTTGGATGGAGAGAGAAGCTCTGGCTCTGGGGGGGCGCTTCGGACCGATCGGCGTGGGCCTCGCCTTTTTCGCCCTTTTCGGCGCGGCGGGCGGGCTTCTGAGCCTGCCCTTCGCCCTCTACCACACGTTCCGAATCGAGGAGCGGCATGGGTTCAACCGCCAGACGTGGGGGGGCTTCTTCCTCGACCGTTTGAAGGGGATCGCCCTCACCGTCGCCCTGGGCGGCCCCTTGCTCGCCATCCTGCTCGGAATCATGGAAAAGGCGGGTCCCGCCTGGTGGATCTACGCCTGGCTGGCGGTGAGCGGTTTCAGTGTGCTCACGGCCTGGATCTACCCCACGCTCCTGGCCCCGCTCTTCAACCGGTTCACGCCCCTGCCCGAGGGGGAGCTCAAAGACGCGATCCGAGCCCTCGCGGAGAAGACGGGTTTTCGGGCGGGCGGTCTCTATGTGATGGACGCTTCGCGCCGGACCGCGCACGGCAACGCGTACTTCACCGGCCTCTTCCGCGACAAGCGGATCGTGCTCTTCGACACCCTCCTCGAGGCCTTGGGGGTGAGAGAGATCGTGGCCGTGCTGGCCCACGAGCTCGGCCACTTCAAGCTCCACCACGTGCGCACCCGGCTCCTCCTCGGGGTCCTGAGCACGGGCATCCTCTTCTATGCGCTCGGCCTCTGCCTCCCCCTCACCGCCTTCTACACCGCCTTCTCCCTCCGGCCCTCCTCCTACGGCGCGCTCGTGGTCTTCGGCCTCTGGTTCGGCCTCCTGGAGTTCCTGCTCCAGCCCTTGGAGAATACGATCTCCCGCCGGGCCGAGTTCGCGGCCGATGCCTTCGCCCTGAGCCGGGGGGTGGCCGTGTCCGACCTGCGGGAGGCCCTCTTGAAGATCCGCGAGAAGAGCCGGCTCCTGCCCCTCTCCCATCCCCTCTTCTCCCGGGTCTAC
>DATMQU010000605.1:0-6565 GCA_035566715.1 Vicinamibacteria bacterium | reverse complement strand
CGCCGGACCTTCAATGCGTATCCGCTTCTACCGCGATCCTCGTACTGGCCAGCCTCACATCTATGACCACAACGTGACCGAATCTGAGGTGGAGGAAGTATTGAGTGAACCCGGCGAGGATCGACTGGGTGCTGAGGGAGCGCGGATTGCTCTGGGTCGAACCGAGATGGGCCGGTACCTGCGAGTTATCTATATCCCAGACCCCGAGCCCGACAGTTTGTTCGTGATTACGGCATATACTTTAGAGGGTAAGCCCTTGATGGCTTACAAACGCCGTCGACAGAAGAAGTAGACCAATGGCCAAAAGTTCATTCCCTGCCGGGTGGGACGAGGAGAGGGTCCAGAGGGTTCTCGCGCACTACGAGACGCAGTCCGAGGCCGAGGCTGTCGCTGAGGACGAAGCGGCCTTCGAGACGCCCGGCCAGACGGTTATGGAAGTGCCGAACGACCTAGTCCCGGCAGTGCGGGAGCTCATCGCGAAGCGCAACAAGTAAGTCGAACCGGCTCGAAGAGATTCACAATCGCGAGGGTCCCCGGGGTTGTGCCAGACTATTTTAGTGGCATTTGATGAGCCCGGACGAGAGAATACAAATTACATCGGTGCGGGGGCCGGTGGTGGTGGGGGCGGTCGTCCGTGACTCCGAGCACCCTGAGGATGGAGTGGGAAGCGTGGAATCGCTGACGGGCGGGGTGGCCCTCGTGAAGTTCGCGAAGCGTCAGGCCAACGTGCCTGTAGAGCGCTTGCACGGGTTTGATACTAAGGTGACCCCCCTCTTTTGAGCACTGGCCGAGCCCCCAAGGGGGTAGCCCTGGGTGCTTCGCCCGGATAGGGATCCCCTGGGCCCCTTTTGAAAACATTATTCAACATTGCCTGTCTCAGCCGACCGGCGAGCGGCAGCCGAACAAGCTGGCTGTAGAAGCGGCGCATTCCCGGATTGACGCGACACCTCCCCCGCGCCCCCTCAAGGCCTGCGCGACCAGGCCTCGGCCATCCGGCTATCACTCTCAGCCCTCACTGTTCCGACGCGCCTGCCGGGCAAATGTTTGAAGGTCCCGTTCGGCCTCCGCGCTTGCCTGCTCCCCTTGTCTGCGCCCACAGCACGGATCTTCGCACACTCACTCGCCCCCCTCTGGCCTGGCCTTCCGTAGGGCATCGTGCAGTTCCCTCTCGGCCTCTGAGAGGACCTGCTCCCACTCGTCGGCTGCTACCGTGCGTAGCTCGGCGAGCAGCTCGTCTTCGGAGACCTTAAGGCCGCCGCTCTGCGTGGCCCAGTGGGCGAGAAGACGGATCAGGCCAAAGGCCGGGGGCCCCAGGAGCTCGACGATCGTGCGGACACCCTCGAGGGCCTCCAGGATCTCCTCGGCCTTTCCGGCGGCAACGCCCTCGCGGCTTCGCAGTGTCTCGCGGGCAATCGTTAGATAGTGGCCTGCGGCGCGGGATCGGGTGATGCCGTGGGCCTTCGCGTAATCGTCGATCTCACGGCTCAGGGAGAGCTCGATCTTCGCGGAGATAGGTAAGAGCCGCACTGGTGCGAAAGCGGGCGCAACGGGATTTCCAGTGCCGTTCGGCCCTGCCCTGGCTTCGCCCAGTCGGGTACGCATAGCCTCCTTGTTGGGCCTCACGACGCCTCTTGGAGTGTCACAAGGAGGAGGTCCTTGAAGCCTCTTCCTCGCCCGTAGGCCACCGATTCCGGCCCGCTCCGGGCCTCCGAACTCAGCTCGTTTTCGAGGCGGATCCAAGGCCGGTCGGACGTCGATTCGCAGGCGCGGACGGCGGCCGTGGCTAGTGTTTCCGAGCGGAATGGGTTACCCGAGCCCCTTCCCGTAAGTCCTTTCGTCTCCGCGGAATGGACATGGAGCGGAAGGCGGGGGTATACCCGCTTGCTCAGAAAAGCCCGGGCTGGGGGCACCGAAAGCCGCTCTCGCTATGCGGCCGGCTCGATGGTCACCTTGTAGCCCTGGCGTTCCAGGGTTTGCAGGGCGCGGCGACGGGCCCTCTCGGCGTGGTGTTGATCGAAATAGTCTGGTCCCAATTCCTGGTATGGCACCTGTCGCGCCAGGATGTAATACGTGCTGATCAAGATCGCGTGGGCCACGGCGATAACCGCCTTCTTGTGCCCACGGTGACGCATGACGCGCCGGTACCGAGCCGCCAAAGCGCTGTCCTTGGCACGGGAGGCTGACAAAGCCGCTTCCACAAGTGCCGTCCTCAGCCAGCGGTTCCCTTTGCGCACGGTCCCCGCCATCCGCTTACCGGCACTCTCGTTGTTCCCAGGGCACAGCCCCGCCCAGCTTGCCAGGTGCTTCGCGGTCGGGAAGCGGCTCATGTCCGCGCCTGTCTCAGCAATCAGCACCTCTGCCGTGCGCCGATTGACCCCAGGGATGGTGTCCAGTCGCTCGATCTCTGAGGCAAACGGAGCCATCAGCGTTTCTATCTGCACGCTTGCCACTTGAATGGCTTCGTCCAGATAGTCCACATGCGCCAGAAGCTGGCTCACCAGGAAAGCATGGTGAGCCCGGAAGCGCCCAGTCAGGGCCTCGCGTAGCGCCGGCAGCTTCTCCCGCAACCGTCCCTGGGCCAGATCCGCGAGCATCGTCGGGTCGGTCGTCCCTCCCACCAAAGCTTCCATCATCGCCCGACCCGAAGCCCCCAATACCCGTGTCGCCACTGACGCGAGCTTGATCCCCGCGTCCTCCAAAACCTTGTGCAGCCGATTCGATATCCGCGTGCGTTCATGGACAAGCCCCTTGCGATACCTCGTCAGGTCCCTCAGGTCCCGGATCGGCGCCTCAGGCACGAAGCTCCCCCGCAAGAGCCCGTGCTCCAAGAGCTGTGCGATCCACACGCAGTCCTTTACATCCGTCTTCCGTCCAGGGACCTGCGCGATGTGTGCGGCGTTCGCGAGCAAGCATGTGAAAGACCCTTCCAGCACGTAGAAGATCGGTTTCCAGTAGATCCCCGTGCTCTCCATCGCCACGTGGGTGACCCCGTTCGCCTCCAGCCAGTCCCGCAGCTCCAGAAGCTCCCGTGTCGTGGTACCGAAAGTCCGCACTTCCTGGTCGCGGCGTCCTCTCTTCCCCGGAATCCGAATGCAGGCCGCCACCGTCATCTTGTGCACGTCCAGCCCACAGCAGCGCTGAAATACTCGCTCCATCGCACACCCTCCTCAGTGCGCTCGCGCTCGCAGGAGCGTCCTCATCACGACTTTGCTCGGCGTGCTCGAAGGCCACAATGCGGGGTTCCGGAGGCTCCCGCGTCGGTTTAACTGCGGACTCGCAGTACCAAAGGGGGTCGACGTCTCCGAGCGCTCGCGCACACCAATAGTAGGGCTTTTCATGCAGCGTGGCTGCGCTCCACGCATGACGGTTTAACTTGCAATACTGGATTGTTCGGGCCGAGTGGGAGTCGAGACGCATCGGCAACGCTCCTAAGAATGAGTTAAGGGCGGGGGCCCGCCAGGAGGGAGGGCGGGCATTAGTACAGGCGCCGCTGGGACGACGCCGGCCGGGCGAGTCTCGCCCCGCCGGGAGCGTGGATGCTCTGCACGTGGGTCGGCACAGCGGGCACGCCGTGGCGCGGGCGGGTCTGGGCTGAGGGTCTTCTGGGGCTCAGCGTGCTGCCGTAGGGCGATCTCGATCGCCTGGCTGGCCAGGTACGTGCGGTCAGTGCTGCAGCCAACGTACTTCGCGTGGCGCTCCACGGATCGGCCGAGCCGAGCGCGGAGCCGGAGGCTCACGGTCTCGAGCTCGACTGCTACTTTGGGCTGATTCGACATTGATTCAGGGGCCTCCTTCTCAGAAGCCTTCTGCTTCGACTCCATGCCCGGGGGAGGGGCAAGGGGCATGCCGGGGCGTCGCCGCGCCCCGGCAGGCCCGCACGTGCCCCCCTTGCAAGGGATTACGGCTCAGACGCCGGCTACAATGCGGCGGCGAGATTCTCAAAATCGAGAAACCGGGAGGTTCCTTCTCAGATTTGAAGATGCAGGGTCAGCGGCGCATCCACGTGTCAGTCCGGTCACTCGATCCGTGCTACGCTGACCAGAGGGTTGTGCTAAAGGGGACCTTTCGATCTGCCATGTTGGACGGGCATGCAGTGGAGCTAAGGTCGTGAGGATCACGCATAAACGCTCGCGGCCCAAGGGAACAAAGCGCGCAGAGGCCTTCATCACCCGCCATTTCAGCGGCTGCGGGAAGCACGCTGAAGAAGCCGCGGCCGTGTTCCTGGCAGTTGAGAAGATGTGTGGATCGCGCTTGGCGGGTCTTGACCCTGACGCGGCGCTTCGGGATGTACTTCCCGAGCAGATGTCCGCAAAGGACTCGCTCGAGGCTGTGGAGTTTGAGCTGGCGCTTGAAGAGGAGCTCAGCCGGAAAGATCTCGTTAAGCTGGCCATCCGTCGCCTCGCGGACGAGAACCTCATGAAGGCGTTGCTCGGTCCGGCGGCCGCGGGCAGTTCCTGGGATCCCGCAACTATTTGGGTGCGTTCTGCGCGGGGAGTGATCAACGAGCGAGTTCGGCTCCGAGGGGGCAAGTGCTGGTGCGCGGAGATGCCGTCAACTAACGAGACGCAGCCGACAAGCGCCCGCGCTTCGCGTGAAGGCGCTCGCAGCTGATCTTGGGGTGTTAGGCGGACTGAAAGAACTGTTTAAGGCGACCGGGATTCATGGCTGAACCTAAAGCCATTGCGCCGGATCCGTTGCCGCCTGGCTACCGGATCGCGCAGTACATCATCGAGTCCGAGTTGCCTCCCGCGCGCATGGGTCGCGTCTACAAGGCGCAGGATCCACTCCTCAACCGAACCGTTGCCATCAACGTGCTGGCGCTTGACCTTCGAGACAAGGACAGTATGGGTAGATTTTTGCAGTGCATTCGCACCGCATTCGAAGAGCGGCAGCGGGCGGGTGTCAGCAATGAAATCTTGAACCTCTTCTCGATCGATGGCATGGTGGGCGTCGTGGTGGCCTATATCCCGGGTATTGGTGCTGCCCTGGACATCGCGAAGTTTTGATACATCTCAGCGGATAGGGCTCCCGCTGGTGGTAGAGTGATCGGACCGACCTAGAACATGATCGATCGTGAGGCGCGCCGGCAGGTGTCCGAGCTCCTGAGGCACTTGGTCTGTGGTCAGATCACGAATGACGAGTTCGAGGACAGACTGCCGGACGGATCTTCCGACCGGGCGGTTCGCGAGATCTCGTCGGAGGCGTGGTACCTCTACAGCGACCTTCTGGAACATCGGTTAGTTGGTAAGCAGCGCCTCGGCCATGAGGTCCGTACCAACGTCGCGCGCACAATTCTCTTTCTACAGTCGGACCGTGAGTATGAATGGCCGGAGTGGCTATTGGGGTCTCGCCTACTTTCGGTTCTCGTGCGGCTCCTCACCCTGGGGCTTCTTGGTCGTGGTCCGAGAGTACGATACGAAGAGGCCGGAGATATCAGAGTGTGGCCCTTCCTGAGACGGGCAGACTACGAGGCAGCTTTAGAGGCTCCTCCATACTTGAGCGGTCCAACAACAAGGTGCAGTAGGTGAGCCACGGCCGGAATACAGGCTCGCTGCTGATCATGGTGTTCGCCCACGTGGACGAGCGTGCTATCGGGCGAGGGTCTTATAGGAGAGCGAGTGCTCGAAGCGGCTCCTGGCACCTCAGGGTCGACTGAACCTTCGCGGACGACGCCGGAGTTTCCGTCGCTGCTTGAAGTTGTTCTCCGTGTCTTCGGATGCTTGGCGGTAACAATGTTCGGTACTGCGTACTACGCCGCGTATGAGGCTACCCCTGAAGGATCGGGGCGGACGTTCATGGTCGGACTCGGACTCTTCGTGGTGCCCGCGCTTTGGTTCCTGGGCGAATTGCTAGGAAGCCCTCTGATCGACCTCCTGGATAGCCGTCGTTGGTGGGTAGAGGCGAGGCTCCGCACTACGCATTGCACTGGGCCTCTTGGTAGCTCTCCCGCTGTTCGCGTTCATGGTTGCAACGTTCTGGCTCTTCCGAGGGTTGTTCGGTGTTCCCGGATGGTAGGCGAACCACGGATGGGGCGAGCCGCTTCGGCAGGCTGCCCCACATAACGCTGAAGCTGACGGCGCATAGCTGTCTTCACAATCGGCTGTGGAGCGCCGCGGCCTAGCGCATTGTTAGACGCACGTTTTGCGAGCTGCGATGGGCTTCAGGGGGCAGGAGCAGGCTTCCGGGCAGATCTCATGAGCCAGAAGACGGGACGTAGGAGCGTGGTTGCTATCCTGTGTCGCCGCCGGCCATGCATCTGCATCAGCTTCTTTTGCCCACTCATCAGCTACGTCCTCACGCTGCCGGTGTTCTGGTCGCTGCGTGGCGTGAATGTGGTGGCCGATTTCGTGAAAGAGCACTCGACCCAGCCAGCCGGAAAGCACAAACTTGAATCGGAGCACCCATCTTGGGGCGCTACTTAGCGTTCGATCCACGAACACCTCTATCCAGGCTGGCTCCGTTCGCGTCGCACGATGGTAGAGTCCGGCCGCTCCTGCGGCGTGTCTGAGCTTCTTTCCGCGATACCAGCTCCAGTGGCGCTTGCGCACGCCCGTCAGGGCGAGGG
>DATMQU010000604.1:0-6205 GCA_035566715.1 Vicinamibacteria bacterium | reverse complement strand
CCACCCTGAGCGCGTTGGCCAAGGCGTGGCAGTGGCTGGAAGTCGCCAAGGGGCGTTCCTCCCCGGGCCATGAGGGGTCGTCCATCGCGGCCGAGGTTCTCTGGCTATGATAGAGCCGGCGGCGCCAACAATCCGGGCAGGTGCATGCGACGGGACTCTTCCAAACGCGGCCGGGCGGCCACGGGGGCCGTGGTCCTCATGACGGCGGAAACGGCGGCCCCCCGGTGAGGGACGGGCTTGGGCGGCGGGCCCTCAAGCGCGTGGCCCTTTGGAACTTCACCCTGAACGTAGGGTTGACCCGCGGCTGGCGCCGATGGCGCACGGGTGCACCCTTCCGGCTGGGCGGGGAGTGTCGCCGGTGCGCGCGCTGCTGCGAGTCCCCCGCTATCCAGGTGGGACGGCCGACCTGGTACCTAACCGCCCTCCGACAGCTTTTCCTCGCCTGGCAGGAGCGTGTGAACGGCTTCGTGCTCGTGGGCCGCGACCGGGAACGGCGGACCTTCATCTTCCGCTGCACGCACTTCGACCCCGCTACGCGGTCCTGCGACAGCTACGACTCGCGCCCCGGGATGTGTCGCGACTACCCGCGTGCCCTCCTCTGGCAGCCCAACCCCGAGATGCTGCCGGGGTGCGGGTACCGACCGGTGGCCGCCAACGTCGATGGCCTTCTGCGCAGCCTGGAGGGGCGGTCGCTGAGCCCCGACCAGCGGGCGAAACTCATCGAGGGCCTGCGCCTGGAGAAGTGACGCCCGCGGGGCTCCCGCTCCCCGGCCCGGTCAGGTGATGGCCAGCATCCGATCGAGGGCCGTGCGCGCCTCGCGGGCCGTGGGCTCCCCCACCCGGACCGGGTTGCGTACCTCGCCGTCCAGGAGGCCCTCCAGCACCCACAGCAGGTGGGGAGGGTCGATGCGGAACATGGTGCTGCAGAGACAGAAGCAATCGTCCAGGCTGACGACGTGCTTCGCAGGTGCCACCTCGCGGGCGAGGCGGTTCACCATGTTCAGCTCCGTCCCCACCGCCCAACGGGAGCCCGCGGGGCTCTCCCGAACGGTCTTCAGGATGCCCTCCGTAGAGCCGATGGCATCCGCCCGCTCCGCCACCTCGAAGCGGCACTCGGGGTGGACGATGACCTTGACCCCGGGGATCTCGCGGCGACGACGGTCGACCATGTCCGCCGTGAACCGGTTGTGCACCGAGCAGTGGCCCTTCCAGAGCAGGATCCGGGCCCCGCGGATCTCCCGCTCCGTGAGGCCGCCGGCTTCTTCGTAGGGGTCCCACACCGGCATGTTCTCCCGGGGGATGCCCATCCTGTGCCCGGTGTTGCGGCCCAGGTGCTGGTCGGGGAAGAAGAGCACGCGGGGCGCACGCCGGAACGCCCACTCCAGCACCGCGCGCGCATTGGAGGACGTGCAGACGGCGCCACCGTGGCGGCCTACGAACGCCTTGAGGTCGGCGGAGGAGTTCATATAGGTGACGGGCAGGACCTCCTCGCTCACCACCGCCGTCACGTCGTCCCAGGCCGCTTCCACCTGGTCGATAGCGGCCATGTCCGCCATGGTGCAGCCCGCGCCCAGGTCGGGAAGGAGCACGGTCTGGGTGGGGGCGGAGAGAACGTCCGCCGACTCGGCCATGAAATGAACCCCGCAGAACACGATGAACTCGGCCTGGGGGCGGGCCGCCGCGGCCTGGGCGAGTTTGAAGGAATCGCCGGTGACATCCGCGTGAACGATTACTTCGTCGCGCTGATAGTGGTGACCGAGGACGAGAAGACGATCGCCGAGCTCCCGCTTCGCGCGGACGATCCGCTTCTGGACCTCGTCCGTAGGAGCGGCGAGGATGGGCTCGGGGAGGGCAACTTGCGTCATTCCGGCAACACCGCTCTCAATTATAGTTCGGGGTTGGCACCGGGAAGGTATGCTTCCCGGCCGCCCGGAGCCGCGGGCGTGGTCCTTGCGCAAGGTCCCCGCCCCGGGCTTCCCGGGGCTGGCATCCCCAGGCAGGAACACTCGGCTATACTCGGGGCCGTGGCCTCCTTCTGGGAGATTCCCGAAGGCGTGCGCGTACTGCCCGACGGCGCCTGGCGCGTCGGCGGCTTCCCCATCATCCACACCCCCTCCCTCCGTCATCTGAAGACCCGACTCCTCTTCGACGACGAGGGGGGGGCCTTCATCGCGGACGGCTCCCAGCGCATGCCGGTGAGGGTGGAGGGCCCACCCTTCGAGGTCCTGAGCCTGGTCCTCGACGGGACAAGGGGGGAGGCGCACGCGCTCCTCGACGATGGCACGGAAGAGCTCGTGACCGCCGGTTCCCTCTCCATGAACGAGGAGAGCGGGCGTTTCGAATGCCTGGCCCGGGGCGGACGCTGCCGAGCCGTGTTCTCCCGGGCTGCCCACCAGAGCCTCCTCGACAGCCTGGCCGAGGAAGAGGGCCGTTTCTTCATCCGCGTGGGGAGCCTCCGGATCCCGATCCGCACCTAGCCGCTATGCTCTCCTGATGTTAATCGGCGTCCACGTACCCACCGCGGGCGGCCTGGACCGGGCGCGGGGGCGAGACATCACCGCCGACGCCAATCAAATTGTCACGCGCAATCAGGTCCAGTGGCGAGCCCGTCCCCTGGCGCGGGAGGTGCGGGCATTCCGGGTCGCCGTGGCCCAGAGCGGCCTACGACTGGTCTTGCCCCACGGATTGGGGGCCACGTTCCGCCGACTCCTGAACGATCTGCGCTTCCGCGGCGTGCCCATGGTGCTCGAGACGCCGGGCCCCCTCCCCGTTTGGAAAAGGGAGCTCAGGCTGCTCCGCGGGCTGGTGGGACGCGGGCGCGGCGGGGCATGAGATGGACCCTTCCGCCTTAGCCCTGCGCGCCAAGAGCCTGGCCCGAGAGAAGGGCTTCGACCTCGTCGGGATCGCCCGTGCCGACGCGCCCCCGGAGCTGGCCTTCTTCCCGGAATGGATCGCCCGGGGCCAGGCGGGGGAAATGACGTACCTCACTTCCCAGGTGGCACGTCGCCAGGACCTGCGGGCGGCCTTTCCCTGGGCCCTCTCGCTGATCGCGGTGGGCCTGCAATACGACACCTCCTATCCGTACTCCACGGAGGCTCGGCGCGACCGGGGGTGGATCGCTCGCTACGCCTGGGGAGACGACTACCACGACGTCATGAAGACGATGCTGGAGGGTCTGGTGGAGGACCTCCGTCAGGAGGCCGGCTCGTTCACCGCCCGCACCTATGTGGACACGGGGCCGGTGGTGGAGCGCGCCTATGCCGCGGCCGCGGGGCTGGGGGCCTGGGGGAAGAACACCTGCCTGCTTCACCCCGAGCACGGTTCGTGGTTCTTTCTGGGGGAGGTGGTGACGGACCTCGACCTGCCTGCGGACGCTCCCCGGCCCGACCTCTGCGGGAGCTGCACGGCCTGCCTCGAGGCCTGCCCCACCGGCGCCTTGCCCGCGCCCTATGTCCTCGACGCGCGGCGCTGCATCAGCTACCTGACGATTGAGGTGAAGGGTGCCCTGCCGGAAGAGCGGCGCGCCGACCTGGGCCGCCACGTCTTCGGTTGCGACATCTGCCAGGACGTCTGCCCTTGGAACCGCAAGCGGCGCCATCGGGGCGGCCCCGCCTTCGCGCCGCGGGCCGGCTTGGAAGCGCCGGATCTCGGTGACCTCGCCTCCCTCGACGATGCGGCCTTCCGTGAGCGCTTCCGCGGGAGCCCGCTGAAGAGGGCCCGGCGCCGCGGCTTGTTGCGCAACGTGGCCGTGGCCCTGGGCAACTCGGGCGACTCCTCCCGAAAGCCCATCTTGGAGAGGCTGGCGGGGGACGAGGACCCCCTGGTCCGCGAGCACGCGCTCTGGGCTCTGCGCCGGCTGGGGGCGTGCTAGCCTAATCGCCGCTTGGACGACCCCGGACTCGCTCGGCACCTCGACGGAAGGGACGCGTTCTGTGTTTTCGCCCTTCTCCTTTTGCTGGCCGCCTACGTCCACTTTCACATCGACCTCACGGGACGGCCAGAGGAGGACGCGGCCATGCTCCTCCGCTACTCCCAGCACCTGGCCCAGGGATACGGCATCGTCTGGAACGTGGGCGAGAAGCCCGTGGACGGAGCGACCGACTTCCTGTTCATGGTCGCGGTAGCGGCCCTGCACCGGGGAGGCCTCCCCCTGGAGCGAGCGGCCCAGGCGCTGGGGCTCACCGCCCACGCCCTCACCGTCATCGGCGTCTTCCTCTCCGTGCGCTCGCTCTTTGGCGCGGGGCGGGCGCTGGCCCTCATCCCCGCGGTCTTCCTGGCCTTGGGCCCGGGCCTGCGCCATCTGGCCGCTTGCTACGGAACGCCTCTTTTTGCATTGGCCGCGCTCATCGCCTGGTATCACGCCCACCGCCTCCTTGCGGCGGAACCCGACCAGCTGCCGGGCCGGTCCCTCCTCTTCGCCCTCGCCTCGCTCGCCCTGGGTTTGGCCCGGCCGGAGGGCGTGTTCCTGGCCGGGTTCATGCTTCTGGCCATCCTCTTCGGGCGTCGCGCTTCCGGAGCCTCTCGAATCCTCACTCCCTTCCTGGGCGTTTTCCTGACCCTGGGTCTCGCCTATTTCCTCTGGCGCTGGAGCTACTTTGGTCACCCCCTTCCCAACCCCTTCTATAAGAAGGGAGCCGGGCTCCTCTATTGGCACTCCCTGCGCCAGTCGTTCAAGAACCTCGCGGCCCTCGGCCCTCCGTTCCTGATCGTCCTCGCCTTGGGCCTCTGCCTGAAGGGGCTCCGGCGGTGGGCCCTCTTCGCCCTCCTTCCCGTCGTGGCCTTCACGGCGCTTTGGATCCTGATCTCCGACGAGACCAATTACGTGATGAGGTTCCGGTATCCCATCCTGCCCCTCCTGCTCGTCTCCTGGGTGCCGGTCGGGCAGGGCCTCCTGCAGAGGGTCGGAGGGATGAGGGCGATCGCCCCCCGCGGGGCCCTCGTATGGTCCGCCGCCTTGGCCGTCATGACCGGCCTCGCCCTCTGTCAGCATGCCCTCTATCGCGACGTCGTACCCCGCCGCATGGGGCTGTACGACGCGGCCCTCCTCCTCCGCGAATACCGGCGGCGGAACTACGACCTGGCCACAACCGAGGCGGGTCTGCTACCGCTTTATTCGACCTGGCGGACCCTTGATGCCTGGGGCTTGAACGACCCCGTCGTCGCCCGCGGCGGTCTCAGCCCGGAGTACATCGACCACTATGCGCCGGAGGTCATCCTCTTCCACGCCTACTTCTCCCCCGCCGTCCCCGCGAGCGGGGAGCGGGTCGAGAACCGCTCCCTGGGGCCGCGGTGGTACCAGATGGTGATGACCCTCAAGAATTACGCGGAGCACAACGGCTATGTGCTCGCGGCCTGCTTTGGCCGCAATGCCTATGACACGCACTACTACTACGTGCGGTCGGGCTTCCCCGAGAGCGCGGAGATCGCGCGGCGGCTGCGGGCCCTCGACTACTACTGGGACGGCGAGCCGACCGTGGACTTCACGGACTCCCAGCCCTGACCGGCCACCCCGGCCGGTGCGCCGGACGACCCTCGGGAGGGTGCTAAGATGCTCTGTTTGGCGGCCGCTCGCCAAGGAAGGATGAAGGGTTGGACGGGATCTGGGCGTTCGTGGGAGAGGTCTTCCGCCGGGTCTACAACGTACCCGAGCTCATCCGCCTGGGGGGGATGGGGGGCCTCATCCTCGTAGTCTTCTCCGAGACCGGCCTCATGGTCGGGTTCTTCCTACCCGGCGACTCCCTGCTCGTGACGGCGGGGCTGTTCGCGGCGCGCGGCGACCTCGACATCGTCTACCTCAACCTGGCCCTCATGGTCGCGGCCGTCATCGGCGACGCCACCGGCTACCTCATCGGCCACCGCCTGGGCCAAGCCCTCTACCGCCGGCCCAACTCATTGCTGTTCCGCCGCGAGCATCTCCTGAAGACCCAACACTTCTACGAGCGCCACGGGGGCAAGACCATCATCATCGCCCGCTTCATGCCCATCGTCCGGACCTTCGCGCCCGTAGTGGCGGGAGCGGCGGAGATGACCTACCGCCGGTTCGCGGCCTACAACGTGGTGGGCGGGGTGGCCTGGGTGGCGAGCATGACCCTGACCGGGTACTACCTGGGCCGGGCCGTGCCCGACCTGGAGAAGCATATCCACGTCGTGGTGGCGGTCGTGATCTTCCTCTCGCTCTTGCCCGGGATCTTCGCCTGGCTGCGCT
>DATMQU010000603.1:0-3925 GCA_035566715.1 Vicinamibacteria bacterium | reverse complement strand
CATTCAGGAGAGACGCTCTCCCCGGACACTCTGCACAACCCCCTGGCTCTGATCGCCAACTATGTCTTCGATACCACGGCCCAGGATGCATTCTGGGTCACGGAGGGCGAGCTAAAGGAGGGCCTGGTCACCACAACTTCGAGCCAGCGGGAGGAGGGGGCTCGGGACCCGGAGGTGCTGAAGCGGGTCACCACCCGGTACGAACAGCGGCCCGTGGGGAACGAGTACTACGAGGACGAAGCCATGAACCGGGTCCTGGCCGCCTATAGGACCAGGCTGGGTAACACCTCGTTCCTGTTCCCGATCGGAGCCCTCAGAGGCATCCGCAATCTCATGCGCCTGGCGGGCGGACGTCTGCTGCTGCTCTCCGGGGATAAGGCCTACACCCACGAAGATGAGCTCATCGGCCGGGGCGACCCCCATATGACCCTTCACGGTGCCACCTTCTCGATGATGGTGAACTTCCACGCCATTGGTCTTTACTTCCGCGAGCGGGGCGGTTCGGCTCTCCACTCCGCCTCCCGGGACAAGCGCCTCAAGGTGTCCGCTTTCCTCATGGGGGCGCCCGACTCGGGGTTTGGGGAGACGCGGTCGGCATTCCAGGAGGCCGTCGACGCCTTCGGCGCCTGCGAGTATTACGCTCTTGCCGCTGGCATCCGCAAGGAGCTCCCCGCGCCTTCCCTAGACGTGCTCCTGGCCCTCTTGAAGCTCGGCGAGTGGGACCCCCAACTGATCTACCACTTCGCGGGGCCCCTCGCCGACCAGGCCAAGACAGCCTCCGGACCCGCACGCTCGGAGTTGGTCCAAGCGCTTCGGCAAGCCTGGGATCATTTCTATCCCATGGACAAGGATTTGCCCTTCGAAATGGGACGGATCTACGCCGGCCTGGACCGGCCCCTGGAGGCGCTCCGCTTCTACCTGGAGTCCGTGAGGCTGTACAAGGGCCACCCCGTGACCCTCTTCAACGCCGGGCTCTGCCTCTACAGCTTGCACCGGCCGCAGGACGCTTTGACCCTCATGGAACAGGCCCTCGAGCTACGAGAGGGCTACGCCCCGGCCGAGGAGTGGAGGGCCCGCATCCAGGCTGAGCTGGCCGGACGCTGATTCCGCGTCCGGAGGCTCCCGCCGCCTTCGCCGAGGGGGACCCCTTGCTGGACAAAGGGCCGCTCGCTAGCCAAGACCGCTTGATCCCTATTCCTTGGGCGAGCGGACCCGGCCGATGTCGCGAAGTCTCTCCGCGAGCGCCATCCGGTCGAGGGACTCCAGGGGGAGGCTCGTGAAGAGCTGGATCCTCGCGTCGAGCTCGTGGAGGGCCCGGTTGAAGGCTCGAAGCCGCTTCTCTTTCGGACCATCGACGACGGCGGGGTCGTCGACACCCCAATGGGCCGTCATCGGCTGCCCGGGCCAGAGCGGGCATTGCTCCTGGGCGGCGTTCCCGCACACCGTGAACACAAAGTCGAGGGGCGGCGCAGCCGGTCCCGAAAACTCGCTCCAGCTCTTGCTCCGGAGGCCGTCCGTCGGAAGGTGGGCGCGTTCCAGGATTTCCAGGGTGAGGGGGTGAACCTCGCCCTTGGGTTGGCTCCCCGCGCTGAAGGCTCGAAAACGGCCGCCGCCCCGGTGGTTCAGGAGCACCTCGGCCACGATACTGCGTGCCGAGTTCCCCGTGCAGAGGAAGAGGACGTTGTGGATGGCCATGGCCGCTCCCTTTTCGAAGCCTACTTGCATGACTCGGGCCCGCGCATCCTTACCAGCCGCGACAGGTCCTTCCGCAGGACCGACCGCTTGGCAAAGGAGCGCATGAGCGTCTTGAGGTGCTGCTCGCAGTCAGGGTCGCCCTGTCGTGCGAGCCGGTAGTAGACCCAGCTGCCCTCGCGGCGGTGTTCGACCACCCCCGCCGCCCGCAGGGTCCCCAGGTGGCGGGACACGCTCGGCTGCGCCAACCGAAGGGCCTCCTCCAGGTGGCAGACGCAGAGCTCACCATGAGAGAGGAGGGCGACGATGCGGAGCCGTGTCTCCTCTCCCAAGGACTTGAAGAGCCGAGCGAGCGGTTGCACGTCCACTGACATATGGAAATACGTATATCCGAATGCCGGCCTTAACGCAATCGCTCGCGGCCGTTCGCCGAGGACGCAGGGGGAGGGTGGGCGTCGGGAAGGAGGGGCTTGGGGGCCGGGAGCTGCCGCGGCCCTCTCTGGGCCACCCGTGTTCAGTGCGGCGTCTGCCCGAGCGAGCGACTCCTCAGCGTAAGTGGGCTAGCCACGACCCTTATCCTCCCTGATCCGCCTCCCGCGCCCCAGTTGGAGGCGCCGTCTCCCCCCTGCCGGCCAGGCCAAAGTATGCGGCAAGGGCACAGACACCGGAGATGGCGCCGCAGGTGGCGAGCGGAAGCGTGAGCGAGCCCCTGAGCAGCCACGTGCCCATGGCCGCGCCCCCAATGGTGGCGGCGACAGACGCGATTCGCCTCCACGAGCCTGCATTGCTCCCACCGGCCAGGGTGGAGTCCGCGGCGAGGGCAGCGAGGGTCAGGGTCAATACGGTCGTGGTGAGGTCGGGCACCCCGAGCTTGCGAACGGTGGCGTTTCGGATCCCCATGGCCAGGCCCGTCAGAACGATGAGCACGTAGAGGCGGACCGGCTCGCCGGAGACGCTGTTCCCGTGGCCAATGGCAACTGCCATCCCCGCAAAAAGCAGCGCCGCCTCCGTTCCAAACGCCACGCCCGTCCAGCGAAAGCGGGGGCCCGCGCTCATCCCGGTGGCCATTCTCCCGCCGAAGACGGCGCCCACGAGGAAGGCGCCCAACGCCGTTCCCGAGCGGGCGATAGACAGTCCTTGCGCGCTCGCGATGGCGAATCCCAATAGCGCGACGTTTCCGGTCATGTTCGCGGTAAAGACGTGCCCGAGGCCAAGATAGCTCGTGGCATCGATAACGCCGGTGACCGCGGTGAGCCCGAGAAGAACGAATGTTAGAACTGGCGGGGGGGAGCTGGAGGTGGAGGTCATAGTACCCCTGTTTCAAAAGGCGAGGCGGAGCTACGTGGCGAAGGAGGCGACCCGTAAACCCATTCCGGGCCAGCGGGGGAAAGGACCGGACTCGAGGGTCTCCCCGCAGGTAGCGATCGCGGCCGGAGCGTGGCCCACGGTGTGCTCCTCTTGGAGACTGGGCATGGTCGCGGGCGGGTCGATCTCGAAGGGCTGACGAAGATGATCCAGCGCTGAGCGGCTACCGTCCGAAGGCCGGCGAGCCGCCCGCGGCGCCAGGTCGAGGATGTGGTAGAGGCGGGCGGCCCTCATGCGTCAAGGATCGCCTCCGCGTCAATCGTGATCGTCACCTCGTCGCCGACTACAACGCCGCCCTGATCGAGGACACTGTTCCATCTCACCTCGAAGTCCTGACGGTTGATGCGGGTCGTGGCGAGAAACCCCGCGCGGGTCTTGGGTCCTTTGTCGACGCCGTCCTCCCACCAGGGGGTCTGCCACTGCCCGAGATAGTGGACATCCAGACCCACGACTCTTGTGACTCCGCGAATTGTCAGCTCGCCCAGGACCACGGCCTCACTGGCGCCCCGGAGGCGGACGTCACTCCCGCGAAAGGTGATCTGGGGGAAGCGCTCCACATCCAGGAAGTCGGGGCTTCTCAAGTGGGCGTCGCGAGCCGGGTCGCCCGTCCAGAGCTCGCGCGCGTCCATGGTGGCTTGGACGCGCGACGAAGTGGGAGTGTCGGGGTCGAAGTCCAGGGTGCCGTGGACATTCTTAAAGTGGCCACGAACGTGGGTGACCATCATGTGCCTCACGCAGAACTCAGCCGCCGTATGTCCGGGCTCAAACGTCCATCGTTTCATGATGCCTCCTCGCCAGCATGAGACGCTGTCGATGACTAGGCGGAGCGAACGGCTCCCGACCCTTCTGTGCTCCTGGGCGCGGGGGC
>DATMQU010000602.1:0-2786 GCA_035566715.1 Vicinamibacteria bacterium | reverse complement strand
CTCCGCGAAAGCGACCAGCCTCTCGGTGGCGTCCTCCCGGCGGTTCAGGAGCACGTCCTCCACCAGCTCCCGCAGCTCTCGGGGGATCTCCTCGTAGACCTCCAGCTGGCCCGCGTTGACGATGGCCATGTCGAGGCCGGCCTTGATCGCGTGGTAGAGGAAGGCGGAATGCATGGCCTCCCGCACGGCCTTGTTCCCCCGGAAGGAGAAGGAGATGTTGCTGATCCCCCCGCTCACCTTGCAGCCGGGCAGGAGGGCCTTGATCCTTCGCGTGGCCTCGATGAAGGCCACCGCGTAGTCGTTGTGCTCCTCGATGCCGGTGGCCACGGTCAGGATGTTGGGGTCGAAGATGATGTCCGTGGGGGGGAAGCCCACCTCCTCGGTCAGGATCCGGTGGGCGCGCGCGCAGATCCCGACCTTGCGCTCCACGGTCGTGGCCTGGCCCTCCTCATCGAAGGCCATCACCACCACTCCCGCCCCGTAGCGCCGGATGAGGCGGGCCTGCCGCTTGAAGGGCTCCTCTCCTTCCTTGAGGCTGATGGAGTTGACGATGCCCTTCCCCTGGAGGCATTTCAGCCCGGCTTCGATCACGCTCCATTTGGAACTGTCCACCATGATGGGCACGCGCGCGATGTCGGGCTCGGCGGCGATCAGGTTCAGGAAGTTCGTCATCGCGGCCGCGGAGTCCAGCATCCCCTCGTCCATGTTCACATCGAGGATCTGGGCCCCCCCCTCCACCTGCTGGCGGGCAACGGCCAGGGCCTCCTCGAAGCGGCCGCCCAGGATCAGCTGGGCGAAGCGGGGCGAGCCGGTGACGTTGGTCCGCTCACCGATGTTCAGGAAGTTGGCGTCGGGACGGATGGTGAGAGGCTCCAAGCCGCTGAATCGGGAGTAGGGCGCGGGCCGGGCAGGGACGCGCGGGGGCAGGCCCCGCACCGCTTCCGCGATGGCCCGGATGTGGGCGGGGGTGGTGCCGCAGCAGCCCCCGACGATGTTGATCCAGCCTCTCTCCGCGAACTCGCGCAGCACGGGAGCCATGTCCGCGGGCGTCTCGGGGAAACCCGTGGGCAGGAGGGGGTTGGGCAGGCCCGCGTTGGGGTAGCAGCTCACGAACACGGGGGCCACGCCCGCGAGCTCCTCCAGGTATGGCCTCATCTCGCGCGGCCCCAGCGAGCAGTTGATCCCCACGCTCAACAAGTCCACGTGGGAGACGGAGTTCCAGAAGGCCTCCACCGTCTGTCCGGAGAGGCAGCGGCCGCTCTTGTCCGTGATGGTCACGGAAGCCATCACCGGCACCCGTTGTCCCCGCTCTTGGAGGGCGCGCTGGATGGCAAAGAGGGCGGCCTTGCCGTTCAGGGTGTCGAAAATGGTCTCCACCATCAGCGCGTCCACCCCGCCGTCCAAGAGGCCGCGGGCCTGGTCGTGGTAGGCGCCCTCCAGTTCGTCGAAGGTCACCTGGCGGGCGCCCGGGTTGTTGACGTCGCGGGAGAAGGACGCGGTGCGGTTGGTGGGGCCTAGGGCGCCGACCACGAAGACCCCCCGCCCCTGCGCTGCGGCCATGAACGCGTCCGCCGCCCGCCGGGCCACCTGGGCCGCGGCCAGATTGATCTCGTAAGCCGCGTCCTGCAGCGCATAGTCCGCGAGCGAGATGGCGGTGGAGTTGAACGTGTTGGTCTCGATGATGTCCGCCCCCTCCTCCAGGTACTCCCGGTGGATGGCCTCCACCACCCCCGGCTGGGTGAGGGAGAGCAGGTCGTTGCAGCCCTTGAGATCGCGGGGGTGGTCCTTGAAGCGCGCGCCCCGGAAATCCGCCTCTTGGAGGTTGCGGGCTTGAATCATCGTACCCATCGCGCCGTCGATGATGAGTATGCGCTCCCGGAGCAGGGCCTGCAGCTCGGCCGCGCGCGGGGCGGGGATGGGATCGCCAGCCATAAGCTTCTAGTGTACCAGCGGTTGTTGCCGCGAGTGAACCAGGGGAGTACAGTCCTCCCATGAAGCTGGTATGGGGATGGGCGCTGACCTTGGTCCTCCTGTCCCCCGTTCTCGCCGCCGAGGAATGGTATGACGCCTACACCGCCGGCCTCGAGGCCCTAAAGCAGCGGCAGGGGCCAAGAGCGGTAGAGGCGCTGAAGCGAGCCCTCAAGCTGCGGCCAGAGCCCGGAAACAATGTTGTCACCTACGGGACCAACAAGATCGACCGCTACTACCCGTACCTGCGGCTGGCCGAAGCCTACCTTTTGACCGACGACCCCGAGGCCGCGCGGGGGGCCCTCAAGCGCTCCGAGGCCATGGCCAGGGAACCCGGGATAGAACGGGCCAGCATTGGCGTGCTCGTGGAGTCCGCCCCCCGGAAGCCAGGGACCCCGCGGCTTCCCCTCCCTCTCGGCCTGGCCGCGATCAGCATCCCCCTGGACCCCGATGTGGCGGAAGGTGTCCGCCGGGTGGAAAACGGCGAGTTCGAGAGCGGCATAGCGGTCCTGGACGCAGCCGCCCGGCGCCTCCTCGCGGCGGGCGGGACGACCATGTCCCCCCAGCTCGCTCAGACCTACCTCTATCTGGGAATCGCCTACATAGGGCGGAGCCAGCAGGAGAGTCTCAAGTCCGTCCCCGCCCCCCCCACCCCCCGCTGATCAGGAGACCAGGCGGGCGATCACGAAGGCGGCCGCCGCCGCCAGCCCCCCGATGAGCATGGTCTGCAGGGCCCCCCGAAAGGGAGCCGCACCCGTGAAGCGGCCTTTCACATAGCCGAACACCGCGAGCGCGACCAGGGTGACCCCCACCGAGAG
>DATMQU010000601.1:0-3403 GCA_035566715.1 Vicinamibacteria bacterium | reverse complement strand
GGCGAGACCATCAACATCATGACCCTGGGCGGCCTGGCCCTGGCGGTGGGGATCCTGGTGGATGACGCCACGGTCACCATCGAGAACATCCACCGCTACCTCAGCGAGGGCAAGGGGATAGAGGAGGCGATTCTGGAGGGTGCCCAGCAGATCGCGATACCCGCCCTGACCTCCACCCTCAGCATCTGCATCGTGTTCGTGCCGATGTTCCTCCTCACGGGTGTCGCGCGTTATCTCTTTGTGCCCCTGGCGGAGGCGGTCGTCTTCGCAATGCTCGCTTCTTATCTCCTGTCCCGAACCCTGGTGCCGACCCTGGTCCAGTACCTCCTTGAGCCGCACGCCCCGGAAGACCCGAGCCACGCTGGCCGGGGCGGGAACCCCTTGGTGCGCTTCCAGGCTTGGTTCGAACGTGGGTTCGAAGCCACCCGTACCGCGTACCGCAAGCTGCTCGAAACCCTCATTGGCCACCGCCGCCCCTTCGTGGCCGGCTTCCTTGGGGCCTGCCTGCTCTCGTTCGGCCTGATCCCCTGGCTGGGGCAAGACTTTTTCCCGTCCGTGGACAGCGGGGAGTTAAGGCTTCACCTGCGGGCCCCAACGGGAATGCGGATCGAGGAGACGGCGGCCCTGTGCGACCGGGTGGAAACCGAAATCCGCAAGCGCATACCGCCGTCGGAGTGGGCGGGCGTCATCGATAACATTGGCCTGCCCTACAGCGGCATCAACCTGTCCTACAGCAATTCCGCTCCCGTGGGGACCCAGGACGCGGACATCATCGTTTCCCTCGCCGCGAAGCACCGTCCCACCGCGGGCTATGTCCACGACCTGCGGTTAAAGCTGGCGCGGATCTTTCCCGGCGTCAGCTTCTATTTCCTGCCCGCGGACATGGTGACGCAAATTCTGAACTTCGGCCTCCCCGCGCCCATCGACATTCAGGTCGTGGGGAACGACCTGGAGGGCAACCGCAAATTTGCCGACCAGCTCCTGGCCCGCGTCAAGAACGTATCCGGCACCGCTGACCTCCGGATTCAGCAGACCTTCGACCAGCCGAGGCTGCACATCGATGTGGACCGGGCGAAAGCCCGCGATATCGGGTTCACTCAGCGGGAGGTCGCGACAAATCTTCTGGTAACGCTCAGCGGGAGCTCCCAGACCTCCCCCACCTTCTGGCTGAACCCCAAGAATGGGGTGAGCTACTTGATCGCGACCCAGACCCCCGAGTATCGCGTGCGGTCGCTCCAAGACGTGGCCAATATCCCGATAACCGGCGCGGGCAACGCCCCTCCATCCATCCTGGCCGATCTGGCCTCTTTTAGCCGCGGGTCAGACTTGAGCGTGGTGTCGCACTACAACGTGGCCCCGGTCATCGACATATTTGGTTCCCTCCAAGGCCGCGATCTCGGCGGCGTCTCGAGAGACATTCTCTCCATCGTCAACGCCAGCCAGAAGGAGCTCCCGCGGGGGTCGCAGATCACCGTACGCGGCCAGATCGAGACCATGCGTTCGTCCTTCATCGGCCTCCTGACGGGTCTGCTCTTCGCCATCGTCCTCGTTTACCTCCTGATCGTCGTGAATGTTCAGTCTTGGCTCGACCCCTTCATCATCCTCATGGCGCTGCCCGCCGCATTGGCGGGAATCGTCTGGTTCCTCTTCATGACCGGCACCACCATCAGCGTTCCCGCCTTGACGGGCTCCATCATGTCCGTGGGGGTGGCCACCGCCAACAGCATCCTGGTCGTGAGCTTTGCCAAGGAGCAACTGAGCGCGGGACTCAGTGCCACGGAAGCCGCCCTTCAGGCCGGCTACATGCGCTTTAGGCCAGTGTTGATGACGGCCTTGGCCATGATCATTGGAATGGCGCCCATGGCCCTGGGGCTAGGCGAGGGCGGTGAGCAGAACGCCCCTCTCGGCCGGGCCGTGATCGGCGGATTGCTCTTCGCCACCGTGTCCACGCTGTGTTTCGTTCCCGCGGTCTTCAGCGTCGTCCGCGGTGGGCGCACGCCCGCCGCCGATGCCGACCGTCGGCAATAGGAGCGGCTTTTGAGGGAGATCGGAGTGGTCATGTCAATGCAAGTGGAAGCACAAGAGGGCGGCGTTCCGCCCCAGCCCCCCACGGCGGTTGTCGGGGGGGGGCGGTTGGGGTCGATTCGGGGCCGGCTGCTCGTGGCCGCCCTTGTCCTGATGTTCGCGGGAGTCTTCGCTTACGGGGTTTTCACGCGCCTCGGACAGGGCGCCGTGGTGCGGGCGGAAACCGCACAAATGGCGGCGCCGTCCGTGTCCGTGGTTTCCCCGCAGCACTCCGCGCCTTCCCAAGAGATCGTTCTGCCCGGGAACGTGCAGCCCTTCATGAGTGCCCCCATTTACGCCCGCACGAGCGGCTATCTCCGGCGCTGGCATGTGGACATCGGGGCGCGCGTGAGGAAGGGTCAATTGCTGGCCGAGATCGAGACCCCGGAGGTCGATCAACAACTGCAGCAGGCGCGCGGCAATCTCGCCACCGCGCAGGCGAATCTGACCCTGGCCGAGATCACGAAGAATCGGTACCAGGCCCTGCTGGCCACCCACGCGGTGGCCGCGCAGGACGTGGACAATGCCATCGGGACCTACAACGCCAACAAGGCCGTCGTCGAAGCCAACCAAGCCAACGTGAAGCAGCTCGAGACCCTGCAGTCCTTCGAGAGGATCTATGCTCCCTTCGATGGGATCATCACCGCCCGCAACACCGACATCGGAGCCCTCATCGCCTCCGGCAGCGCGGGAGGCGTAAAGACCGACCTTTTCCACATCTCTCAGCCGGGATCGCTGCGCGTGTACGTGAACATACCGGAGGCGTACTCCCAGGCCGCCACTCCGGGCCTGACCGCGGAGCTGACGCTGGCGGAATTCCCGGGCCGCCGATTCCAGGGCACCCTGGTTCGCACCTCCAACTCCATCAACTTCGCCACCCGCACTCTGCTCGCGGAGGTGGCGGTGGAGAATCCCAGCGGAGAGCTGCTCTCCGGCTCCTATGCCGAGGTCCATCTCAAGGTGCCCGGGCAGGCCCCCGTCTACCTCTTGCCCGTCTCCACCCTGATATTCCGCGCCCAGGGCCTCCAGGTCGCGGTGGTGCAAAACGGCAGCGCGGTGCTCACCCCCGTGACGCCCGGTCGCGATTTCGGCGACCGGATCGAGATCGTCTCCGGTCTCAAGGGCGACGAGTCGGTGATCGTAAATCCGCCCGATTCCCTGGTGTCCGGCGAGAAGGTGCAGGTCGTGCCCTCCGCGCCTACGAAGGCCACGCCGTGAGCTCGCCCCGCCATCCCCAGCCGAAGGATCGACTCCGCGGGCACGGCTCCGCCGCCCTCGGTCTCGCGGGTGCGCTCTTGCTTGCCGGTTGCGCGGTGGGACCCCGGTACCAGCGCCCCCT
>DATMQU010000600.1:0-5200 GCA_035566715.1 Vicinamibacteria bacterium | reverse complement strand
CACCGTGCCCAGATGGATGTGGCCGTTGGCGTAGGGGGGGCCGTCGTGGAGGACGAAGATGGGCCGGCCTTGGCGGGCGGCGCGGACCCTCCCGTAAAGGTCCTCCCGTTGCCAGGCGGCCAGCCGCTGGGGTTCCGCATGAGGCAGGTTGGCCTTCATGGGGAAGTCGGTCTTGGGGAGGTTGAGGGTGGACTTAAGATCCTGGGCGGTGGTCATCGCGGAGTTCTTGGCGGTCCTCACCGCCACCGTACATCAAAGAAGTACGGTATCACGGGCCTCGAAAACCCGTCAAATGAAGGGTCTAGCCGTGTTTTTTGGGCCTTTGTCGGCCCCGGAATCGGGTAGAATCGCCTGACGCGCGGCCCCTTTCTGGCAAGGAGCCTATTAATTAGATGATGCGATCCCGCTTTCGGTTGTGTCTGGCTGTGCTCCTGGCCTTGCCCCTGTCCGGATGCTCGAGCGGTGGCGAATGCGACACTTGCTCGGTAGACACCGACTGCAAGGGTGGCCTTATGTGCGTCAATTTCCAGGACCCCGCCACCGGGAGCGTGGTTGGCAAACGCTGCGGATCCGGGGTGGGGGTCACGAGCTGCCGGGTCCACTAAGGAATCGCCAAGAAGCGGCGGTCAGTCCTGCTCAGCCGGTGCCACCCGCACGGGGGGGGGTACGCTGGGCAGTGGGGAGCCCTTCCAGACGTTGGATATGAGCCAGGCCCCCAGCAGGCCGGTGAGGAGGGTGTAGAGGGGCCAGACCAGGAGCTGGGGGATCAGGACGACATTCGCGATCTGGGCGAGACTGCCCGGCTCGAAAGTGTAGAGAACTCCTGTGAAGGGGTTCCGGACGATAGTCATCGGTGAGATGTCGTAGTGGGACCCCAGTCGACGCGTGGTGGCTAGGATCATGAGGACGGCCAGGGCCCCGCGCACCGAGACGGCGTAGACGAGGAGAGCCCCCAGGACGGAGCGTAGGCCCTTGGCCTCCGAGCGGAGGCAGACCGCGAAATAGGCCCCCACCACCGGGGTGAGGCTAGTGATCCCCACCGCTTGCGTTATGGACGAGGGTGCGGCCGTCTTCTCGAGCAGGAAGCGAAGGGTGATGAGCCCCACGCTCAGCCCCACCGCGGTGGCCAGCCAGCGGCGGCTGAGCCCTCGGGCCAACTCATCCCCTACCCCCAGGCCCGCCACCCCCAGGAGCAGGCAAATCGCGGTGAGGACGTAGTAGGGCAGGCTCGCGGAGGCTGAGGCCCGTTCCGTAACGTAAGGCGCTCCCACCAGGAAGACGGCCATGGTCGGGGACTCCCGGAAACCTTCTGTATTCATGGCCAAAATGAGGCAGAGGAGGCCGGCCGTGCTCGAGAGAACGGCCAGTTTGCGCCGCCAGGCCCCGGACAGGCGTGGCCACCAGAGGAGGGTGGCGCCCAACACCCACGTGCCCAGCACGCTGAGAAAGCGGGTCTGCATGGTCGGACCGTTAAGAATACCACGGGTGGTGCGGCGCCCCCGAGCCATGCGTTGACGCTTTTCGGTGCCGCCGATACACTCACCCCCGCGCCCTTGCGGATAAGAGACCAAGTTCGGGCGTCGGAACCTCGGGACGCCGAGTCCTGGGTGGGCTGGTGCTGCTCTTACTGCGCCGCTCCCCTCGAAGTCCGGACCCACGGACTCTTTTGCGCGACCGAGGGCCGCTGGTTTGCTACCCATCGGGGGGTGCACCGGCTGCTCCCTGAGGAGCGGCGGCGCGAAATCCTTCCCTTCTTGGAGCTGTACCAGCGCGTTCGACGCGATGAGGGTTGGCGGGCGGAACCGGGCCTGCCCGACGTGGCGGCCTCCCATCCCCAGGCGACGACCTGGCGGTCGCGCGGCCGAAGGTTCCGGGAAGCGCTTCCCCTCCTTGCCGCCGCCCTGGGCCGCGGGCCCTGGCGCGTGCTCGAGGTGGGGGCGGGGTGCTGCTGGGCGAGCGTGCGGCTGCTCGAGCTGGGTCATCGCGTGGCCGCGGTGGACGTGAACCTGGACGCGGACGACGGTTTGCTGGGCGCGAACCTCCTGATCGACATGGGCCGGCTCCCGCGCGCGGAAGCGGAAATGGACGCGCTGCCCCTGGAGCCGGGCCGATTCGACCTCGTGCTCGCGGTCAGCTCCCTGCACTACCAGGGCCAGCTCACCCGCACGCTGGTGGAGCTGCGCCGGGTTACCCAGCGCAACGGGGTGCTCCTGGTCCTGGACTCGCCCGTCTACCGCCAAAGGAGCGATGGGGAAGCCCGAGTGGCGCGGCGCATGAAGCTGCTGGGCCGCCGGTACGGCATATCTGTTCCGCGTGAGAGCCAGCCCGGATACCTGGTCCGGGGAGAGCTCGTGAGCCTCTTCAAGGGGGCGGGCTGGGCCCTCGAGATCCACGGCTGGCCGACCCCGCCCCGGGAGTGGGCGAGCGACGCCGTCAGCCTCCTGCGCGGGGGCCGTCGGGAGCCCCGTTTTCCGATCCTGCTCGCGAGACGGGATGGCTAGCCTTCCGCTCTTTCGCTACGCCTTCCAGGAACGACTGCGGGCGGTCTTCGCTCCTCCCGCCCGCGTCCTGGAGGTGGGCAGGCACGAGGGAGAGGACGCGCTCTTGCTTCGCGGGACGGGGGTGGGGGTGGAGGTGCGGGCGCCGGAAGACCTCGGGGGGCTGGCTCCCGCCTTCGACGGTGCCTACTGCTCCGTGGGCGCCCTCGAGGGTGCCGATATCGGCCGGGCCGGACGTGACTTGGCGGCGGCCCTCCGCCCGGGCGCGTCCGTCCTCCTCGGTCTCGCGAGCGCGCGGTCGTCGCCCCCTGCCCTCCTTTCGCCGCGGGAGGTGCGGGAGCGGCTCGGCCCGGTCTTCCGCTGGCGGGGCTCGTTCTCCTGGGGGCTGCTCCTCCCCCGGGACGCGGCCTGGATCCCCGAACACCCCCAGGCCTTCGGTCTCCTGGCTGCCCTGGAGCGGATCCTACGGCGCTGGCCCGGTCTCCGCGGGCGGGGAGAGATCGTGGTGCTGGAGGGGACGCGGCGTTGAAGCCGATCGTCCTCTATCACCCGGGGGGCGACCACCCCACGCTACCCCTGGGACTCGTCCACCTGGGATCCCTCTTCCGCGACCGACGGGTGACGATCGTGGACGGGCGGGTGGAGCTGGCCCCGGAGGCGCAGGTGGTCGCCCTCTGCCGCGAGGCCGTGTGCCTGGGGGTCACGGTGAGGACGGGTGCGCCCATCCGGGATGCCCTTCGCGTCTGCCACGCGGCCCGGGCCGCGAACCCGGGTCTCCCCGTGATCTGGGGTGGGTGGCACCCGTCGCTGCTGCCCGGGCAGTGTCTGTCCTCGGGAGCGGTGGACGCCTGCGCGGTCGGCCAGGGGGAGGGGGCGTTCGCAGCCGCGGTGCACGTCCTGGAGGAAAAGGGGTCGCTGCACAAGGTGTCGGGGCTGGTCTGGCGGAGCGGCGACGGGGACGTGGTTCGAAACCCTCCCGGCTTCTTTGCCGACGTCAACGGGCTCCCTCGCGCCAACTTTGGACTCCTGGATTTGGAGCGCTACTTCCAGGCGCGGGGCTCGAGGCGCCTCGACTACTGCACGAGCCAGACCGACGCGTTGAGGGGCGCGGGAGGAGAACCGGCGTGGAGCGGCCTCTGCGCGGAGCGCGTTGTGGAGGAGGTCCGGGAGCTGACCCGCAGCCACAAGCTGTCCGAGGTGTGCTTCCGGGACGAGGACTTCTTCCACGACGCGCGCCGGCTGGAGGCCATCGCCCAGAGCCTCCTCGAGGGAAAGGGACGAGTTCCCTGGTCGGGGGCGGGACGGGTCGAGTCCCTGCGGCGCCTGACCGACAAGCAACTGGAGCTGCTGAAAGCCAGCGGCTGCCGGCGCGTCGGTCTGGAGTTCGAAGCGGGGCGGCCGGGAGCTGCCGAGAATGGGCGAGGGGATCTCCTCGAGATAGCAGAAAGGCTCCGCCGGGCCGGCCTCGGGATGCGGGTCTCGTTTTTGGCCGGGAACGCCGGGCAGCCACGGGAGAGGCTGCGGGAGTTGTACCGCACGGCGAAGGCCATTCGCGAGATCGACGGCGCCTTCGAGACCCCGCTCTACCTCCACCCTCCCTATCCCGGGGCCCCCCCGCCCGGGCCCGAGCCGGAGGCCTCCCCGGCCGCCTCGACCCTCGAGGAATGGGCGCAGATCGATCTTGACTCCGCGCCCTGGCCGTCCAAAGCGTTGAGCCAGCGGGTCTCTCGGTACAACTTCTATCTGGACCAGGCTTACCGGTCGCCCGGCCGGCGTTGGGGGAAGAAGCTGGTCCACGCCCTCGCGCGGGTCCGCGTCCGGCTCGGTTTCTTCGGCCTCGACTTCGAACGCCGCGCCGTGCTCTGGGCGGCCGAGGCTCGCACGGGACGCGATCGGCCGCGGCGGCCCGCGGCCGAGGACTGACGCGGAGCCGTGCCCGCGCACGCCGTCCTGACCCTGCGCAACGCGCGGACCTGGGAGGACGGGCGCCTCTGCGGGCGTGACCTGGCGGTCGTCGGCGGGAAGGTGACGGCCGTGGGCGCCCCCGGCGCGGTCGGACGCGGCGACCGCGACGTGGACCTGGAGGAGCGCGTCCTTCTTCCCGGCCTCGTGAACGGCCACGATCACCTCGACCTCTCCACCTTCCCGCCCCTCGGCCGGCCGCCCTACGTCAGCGCCCAAGAGTGGGCGGGGGAGCTTCTCGGTGAACCCGCCGCCGCGCGGGCTCTGGGCGTGCCGCTCGCGGAGCGGCTCTTCCTGGGCGGGGTCCGCAACCTGTTGAGCGGGGCCACGGCGGTCGCCCACCACGGCCCTTTCCACCGCTCCTTGGCCCGGCCCGGCTACCCCGTGCGGGTGCTCGCCCGCTACGGGTTCGCGCACTCCCCGCGTCTCACCCCCCACCTCCGTAAGACATACCGCACCACGGACCGGCGCATCCCGTGGTTCGTGCACGTGGCCGAGGGCACCGACGAGCCAAGCCGCGGGGAGCTCACCGCCCTCCTCGACGCCAACGTGCTCCGGCAGAACACGGTCGTCGTCCACGGCATCGGGCTCAGCGCCGAGGATGCGGCGCGGATGGCCGCGGCCGAGGCCTGTCTCGTGTGGTGCCCAGAGGCTAACCGTCGGCTCTACGGAGCCACGGCGGCGTTTTCCATCTTCCGCGCGGCCGGTGTGCGCGTGGGCCTGGGCAGCGACAGCCCGCT
>DATMQU010000599.1:0-2012 GCA_035566715.1 Vicinamibacteria bacterium | reverse complement strand
GATCTCCCAGTTCTTCAACTACGCGCGAAATATGACCGACCTGCGCTGGCAGCTCCTGTTGGGCGCCACCCTGATCACCAAGTCCACCTGGGAGAAAATCCCCGCCGACTTCCGGCCCGCCATGCTGGAGGCCACGCGCGAAGCCGGCCGCCGGTTGCAACAGGAGGTTCGGCAGAGCGAGGCCAAGGACGTGGAGGCGATGAAGAAGCGGGGGCTCACTGTGGTCCCCGTGAGCCCCAAACAGAGGGCCGACTGGTACAAGCTGACCGAGGCCATGTACCCCAAGATCCGTGGGCAGATCGTGCCCGCGGACGCCTTCGACGCGGCTTTGCGCTACCGGGACGAGTACCGCAAGCGCGCCGGCGCGCCCAGCCGTTGACTCTCCTCGCCGCGTTCCGCCGGCTGGAGGAGTGGACGCTGATCGCGGCCCTGGCCCTGGCCGCGTTGCTGCCCCTGGTGAACATGATGGGACGCCCCCTGGGCGGCTTCCATGTTCCGGGGGGCGCCGCCTATCTGCAGCAGCTCACCCTGTGGCTGGCCTTCCTGGGCGGCCTCGTCGCCACCCGCGAGGGGAGGCACTTGACCCTTTCTACGGCCGAGCTCTTCGGGGAGGGACGGGTTCGCCGCGTGGGCCGCGTCGTGGCCGCCGCTATCTCCGCGGCGACGGTGGCCGTCCTGACCTACGCATCCCTGGGGCTGATCGGCGCCAACCGCCAGCAAGGAAACATCCTACCCAACGGGATCCCGGAGTGGGTCAGCGAGCTTGTGATGCCGGTGGCTCTGGGCCTCATGGCCCTGCGCTTCGCCTGGCGGGCCTCGACGGGATGGAGGGGACGGCTCCTCGCCCTCCTCGCCATCCCCGCCATCTTCGCCCTCGGCCTCGCCCCCGAGGCCGCGAACTCGCTCACGGGCGTGGTGGTGATCTTGGTCTTGGCCGCCCTCGTTCTGGGTACGCCCGTCTTCGTGGCCATGGGCGCCCTCTCTCTCTTCTTCTTCTTTCGGGAGGGCATCCCCGTCGCCGCGGTCTCCGCCGAGATTTACCGCCTCATCGCCTCCCCTACCCTGCCCGCGATCCCCTTGCTGACCGCCTGCGGCTACCTCCTCGCCGAGAGCGGAGCATCCGCACGCCTGCTGCGCTTCTTCCGGTCCCTGCTCGGTTGGATGCCGGGCGGTCTGGCCGTTATTGTGACCGCGGTCCTGGCCCTCTTCACCACGTTCACGGGGGGATCGGGGGTCACCATCATAGCCGTGGGGGGCCTCTTGTACCCCATGCTGAAGGACGACGGGTACCCGGAGGGCTTCTCCCTCGGCTTGGTGACCGCGGCGGGAAGCCTGGGCCTCCTCTTCCCCCCCAGCCTGCCCGTGATCCTCTACAGCGTGGTGGCCGGCACCCGGGAGCAGAGCGTGCCCGCCGACTCTCTATATCTGGCGGGGCTGCTCCCCGGCATCCTCATGATCGTCCTCGTCGCGGCCTACGCAATCTATGTGGGGCGAGGCCTGAAGACCTCCCGCCAACCCTTCTCCGGCCGCGAGGTCCTGGCCGCGACATGGAGGGCCAAATGGGAGCTGCTCCTGCCTTTCTTCGTGGTGGGGCTCTTCGCGAGCGGGCGGGCCTCCATGGTGGAGACCGCGGCCGCCGCTCTGGTCTACGCGGTGGTCGTGGAGTGCTTCATCATCCGCGATCTGCACCCCCTGCGGACCCTGCCGGGGGCGCTCATCAAGTCTTCCGTTCTCACGGGTGCGGTCTTGATCCTGCTGAGCGCGGCCATGGGCATCACCAGCTACATCGTGGACGCCCAGATCCCGGACCTGCTGGTGACCGCGGTCAAGGCCCACATCCACTCCCAGTTCCTCTTCCTCCTGACCCTAAATGCCCTCCTCCTGTTCGTGGGGTCACTGGTCGAGATCTACGCGGCCATCGTGGCTATAGCACCCCTCATCGTGCCCCTGGGAGTCGCTTTCGGGGTGGGGCCGCTTCATTTGGGGGTGATTTTCCTGGCCAACCTGGAGCT
>DATMQU010000598.1:0-2878 GCA_035566715.1 Vicinamibacteria bacterium | reverse complement strand
CCGCAGGTTATCGGGGGCCCCAAACGAGTGAAGCACGACTGCTTGCATTCTGCTCTCCTAAGCGCTCACTAGCCGACGAGCCGCTCGCGCAGGCCGTCGGCGTCGATGGTCCTTATGGCGCGCACATAGTCCGTCCCCGGGGGCGGGGTCACGGGCAGGGGATCCGCGACCGCGTGCTCGAATCCGGTCCGGTCGGAGATCGTCTCCTCCGCGGCCCAGGGGTGCCGCGCCACCAGGGCCGCACCTCCCGACCCCAGCTCGAAGACCCCCAGGTCGGTGATGAGGCGCGTCCGGCGGGCGGGGTCGGAGGTGGACGCGATCTGGACTTTTTCCACGAGGTTGCGGCGGGTCTGCTTGCCCACCACGAGCACCGGGCGGTGCACCCAGCGCCGGAGCGTGCCCGCCCCCGCCACCCCCGGGAACTTCACCCGCGGCTTCTCCAGCGTGCCGGCGGCGGTCAGGTTGGTGTCGCCGTTCCCGTCCACTTCCGCCGCCCCGAAAAACATGAGGTCGACGCGCCCGCGCCGGGCGTGATCGAACAGATCGGGGATCGTGATCTCGCCTGAGCGCCCATCCAGGTAAGCGAGGTCCTCGGAGGAGAGGCGGAGGCGGGAGATCTCGGGATCCAGGGAGCCGATGGCGGCGAGGTAGGTCAGGTTCCGGGCATGGGTGGCGCGGGCCACCGCGATGGCGAGGATGGCCAAGGGGGTGGCGACGCCGGTGGCCACCACGTCCCCGTCCTGGATCTCCCGGGCCATGGCCGCCACCACCGTCTCCGCCCGCGTGGGCATGCTCTCCGCGATCATGCGACCTCCTGGGGGGCGCTCTCTCGCGCCACCTCCGCCTGCCGACGGGGCGGGAGCACGGTGGTCCGCAGGTACTCCGCCTCCCCGCCCCCTTCCGCCAGCGTGAGGTAGCGCTCGAGGTGCGCCTCGTCCGCCGGGTAGAGGCCGGTGCAGCCGGTGGGGTAGGCCCCGCGCGGCTCCTCCACGATTAGGTCCACCATGAAGCCGGGGATGGTGGCCCGGGGGACCCGGGGCAGGCGCTCCTCCGCGGTGGCCACGATCCGGCGCGCCGCCCCCGCGGTCAGAAGGTCGGTGGTCGGGTCCTCGATCCAGAGGTTCCCGTCCTCGTCCGCGGCCCGCGCGTGGATCAAGGCCACGTCGGGATGGCAGGCCCGCTCCACGTGAACCCGCTCGCCGGTGAAGGGGTCCTCCACCGTGGGCAGGGGGTTCTGGGCGGCCAGCGCGGAGCCGCCGAAGTCGGGCACGGGCAGGAAGGGCAGGCCCATGGCCGCGGCCCGCAGGCTCTGCACGAGCCGGTAGCCGTCGTGCTCGGCCCAGGCGAGGGTGCCCGCTTCGATGGCCCTCTTCAGGCAGGGCATGGAGCGCACCCGACCGTCGAGGGTGATGGCCGAGAACAGGAACTCCACCCGCGCCACCGCCCCCGCCGCCACCAGGATCTCCGCGGGGAGGGGGTTGGGCAGGGAGACGACCTTGAGGCCCCTGCGCCCCTGGCGGACGAGCGCGAAGACGAGGGCCATGGGGGCCCGCCCGAGCATGAATCCGCCGGGCGCGATGGAGGCGTCGTCGGGGATGCTGGCCGCGGCCTCCTCCAGGCCCACGAAGCGCGGCCGCCTCACGAGGCCTCCCGGGGGGGCAGGACGGGCCGGAACTTGTAGCCGTAGACGAGGTACCCCTGGGGGCCGTGCTCTTGCAGACGACGCGTCACCATCTCCACCGGGAGCCCGATCGTGACGTCGGGGGCCTCCACGTCCGTGAGCTGGGCGGTGACGAGCAGGCCCTCCTCGAGCCGGACGAGGGCGACCACGTAGGGAGCGGCAAAGCCGCGCGGGGCCTGGGCGACCTCGGCGTGGGAGAAGACCGTCCCCCGCCCGGACAGCCGGTAGGGCTCGAGGTTGCGCTCCCGGCACCCCCGGCAGGCGGCGCGGGGGGGGAACTGCACCTTGCCGCAGGCCGCGCAGCGCTGGCCCTCCAGCCGGTAGTAGGCGGAGCGCAGGCGGTGGTAGCGGGGCAGGTCCATTTTACTTTAGACCTCAAGTATATGCGTGACGGCCACGGAGCCGTGGCCGCCGATGGACTGGGCGAGAGCGCGGCGCGCCCCCTTGATCTGGTTGGGGCCGGCCTCGCCGCGGAGCTGGAGGGCGGCCTCCACGATCTGGTAGGTGCCGCTGGCCCCCACCGGATGGCCCCGGGCCTTGAGGCCGCCCAGGGTGGATAGGGGTATGCAGCCCTCGGGGGCCACGCAGCCCTTGGCCGCCAGGTCCAGGGCCTCCCCCCGCCGCGCGAAGCCGCAGGCCTCGAGGGAGAGGGCGGTGATGATGGTGAAGGCGTCGTGGGCCTCGAAGAGGTCCATGTCCTTGGGCCCCCGCCCCGCGGCCTGGTAGGCCTTGGCGGCGGAATGGGCGGCCGCGCCCAGGGTCAGGATGTCGGCGCGCTCCGCGAGGCCGATGGTGTCGGTGGCCACCGCGGAACCGGCGATCCGCACCGGCTTGTGGTGCGGGCGCAGCATGGACTGGGCACACACCACCACCGCCGCCGCCCCGTCGCAGACGGGGGCGGCGTCCAGGATGCCGATGGGCGAGGCCACCATCGCGCAGGAGGAGAAGTCCTCCGCGCTCAGGGGCTCCCGGAACATGGCCCGGGGGTTGGTCTGAGCGTTCCGGTGCGCGGTCACCGCGAAGGGGGCGAAGGCCCCGCGCTCCCGGCCCGTCTCGTGCATGTAGCGGCGCATGAGGAGGGCGGAGAGGGCGACGAAGGAGAAGCCGTGGCTGGCCTCGTAGTCCTGGTCGGCGGCGGTGGCCAGGCCCGCGGTCACGGTGTCGGGGACGCCGTCCGTCATCTTCTCGACCCCCACC
>DATMQU010000597.1:0-8488 GCA_035566715.1 Vicinamibacteria bacterium | reverse complement strand
CCGAGACCAGGGTGGGGACCTGGAACTGGCTCTTCATCACCACCGCGATCGAGTTCGGCTGGCTGAAGGGGGTGGTGGTGAGGGCGGCCACGCTCGCGATGAGGGCATAGATCCAGGCCAGACGGGGGAGGTTCAGCCCGTCGCGGAGGTAGTGCATGGGGCCGGCAGAGAGCCGCCCCTCGGAGATGTGTCGGAAGCGGATGCCGAGCACCGCCTCCGTGAACTTGATGGTGGTGGCAAAGAATCCGTAGCACCAGATCCAAAAGACCGCCCCCGGGCCTCCGGAGACGACCGCGGTGGCCACCCCCGCGATGTTCCCGGTGCCGATGGAGGCGGCGAGCGCGGTCATGAAGGCCTGGAACGGGGAGAGCGCGCCCCCCGCCCCCGCGTCCGCCGGGGAGACGAGGGCGCCCAGCGCTTCCCGGAAGCGCGTGACCTGGACGAAGCGGTAGCGCACGCTGAGAAAGAGTCCCGTGCCCAGCAGAAGCGCCATCGTCCACCAGCCCCAGACGAGGTCGCTCGTCCACAGGACGGCGGCGGTCAGGGCGGCCGCTGCGCCCCCGGGGCCGGGCATAGAGGGGAGGAATGATAGACCAGACGCGCCGAGGCCGCTCGGGCCCGATGAGCCCGCCCCCGCCGGGCGGTTGGACCGTCAGGAGACCTGTCGCTATGATCCCCGGAGCATGATCGGGAGCCCGCGCCTCCGGCGCTCGCCGTGGCTCGTTCTCCTGCTCGTGGCGGGCGGCCTCCTCGGCCGGCCCACTCTCCTCCTCCCCGGCCCCGATCCGACCGTCGGGGGGCGCCACATCATCCTGCTCGGCCTCGACGCCGCCGACTGGCTGGCCATCGATCCCCTCCTTGCCGCCGGCAAGCTCCCGACCTTCGCGCGCCTCAGGGCCGCCGGCCGGACCGGCATCCTGCTGTCCACCCCGCCCCTGGTCTCGCCCATCGTCTGGACCACGATCGCCACCGGCCGGCGGCCGGAGGACCACCGCGTCCTCGACTTCATGGTGGACCTGCCCGCGGGCGGACAGGCCCCGATCTCGGTGGCGGCCCGCCGCGTCCAGGCCCTCTGGAACATCTTCTCGGCCGCGGGGCGCCGGGTGGGGGTCGTGGGCTGGTGGGCCACTTGGCCCGCGGAGGCCGTCAACGGCACTATCGCCTCCGACCGCGTGGCGCCCCAGCTCATCCGCGCGGACGCCGCCCCCGACCCCCGGGCGTTCGCTCCCGCCTCGGACGCGCGGAGGCTCGCCTCGGCCTTGGTGCGGGCAAGCGACATCACGCGGGAGGAGCTCGCCGCCTACGTGCCCCTCACGGCCGCCCAGTACCAGTCCGCGCAGACGGCCCTCGCGACGCCCGGCTCGCGCTTGTACCGGGACCCCTTCGCGCACCTGGCCGTGATCGCGGCCAGCACGCGCACCTACTCCCGGCTGGCGGAAGCCATCCTGGCCGGGGGCCAGCCCGACCTCCTCCTCGTGTACCTGGAGGAGATCGACAGCATCTCGCACCTCTTCGTTCGCGACCCGCGCCGGGGCCCCCCGGCCATCGAGCGGGCCTACCGGGACGCGGACGACGTGCTCTCGCGCCTGGCGGCCCGGGCCGCACCCGACACGTGGATCCTGGTGTGCTCGGACCACGGGTTCTACCCGCCGGACGCAGCCATCGCCGAGGACCCCGCGGACCTGGCGGGGCCGGCCACGGCTTGGCACCGCCCCTACGGCATCGTGGCCGCCGTGGAGGCCCGAGTCCTGGCGGGAAGGGGAGAGGCCCCGGGGGCAGCGGTGGGCTCGGTCACGCCGCTGGACCTGGCGCCCACCGTCCTCCATGCGGGCGGCCTGCCCATCAGCCTGGAGATGCCCGGCCGGGTCGTGACCGCCCTCCTCCCCGACGAGGCCGCGGGGCGCGCGGTGGTCAAGGTTCCCTCCCTGGAGCCGCCTCGCCGTCCCGAGCCGCCGACGGCCGTGGCCGCCGCCGACCCCGACGAGCGCGAGCGGCTGCAGGCCCTCGGCTACATCGGCGCCGCCACCACCTCCCTGGCCGGCCAGAACCTCGGCGAGGTCCTCTACCGCCGGGGGAACTACGCGGGGGCGGAGCGCGAGCTGCGAGGTGTGGTCGAGGCCCAGCCCCAGAACGTGGGCGCCCTGCTCTGGCTGGCCAAGGCGGTGCGGGAGCAGGGCCGCACCCGGGCCGCGTTCGCGCTCTACGAGCGCGCCCTCGGCCTTTCCGCCGATCACGGCGACGTCCTGATCGAGGCCGTGGACCTGGGAGTCTCCTCGGGCCTCAAAGAGGAGGCCCGCCGCCTGCTGGCCGGCTTCAAGCCCTCCTCCCGAAGCGCCGCCGCGGCCTCCGTGGCCCGGGGCATCCTGGCCGCCGCGGATGGCCAAGCCGACGTGGCCGCTCGCGAGCTCAAGGCGGCGGTGGCGGCCGACCCCCTGTCCGTTCCCGCGCTCTCACGCCTCCTCGACCTGCTGGTCGCGGGCCACCACGCTCCGGACGCCCTCCCCCTCTTGAGCCGGGCGACCCAGATGGCGCCCGGCTCCGCGCCGCTGGCCGCCCTCCTCGGCGAGGCCCGCCTGGCCGCGGGCGACGCGGCGGGGGCGGAAGCGTCGCTCCAGCACGCCCTTCGTCTCGCCCCGGACGGCGCCCCCGTCATGATCGACCTGGCGAGAGCCCAGCTCGCCCAGGGCCGCGCGGACCGCGCGCTCGCCACCCTCCTCCCCGCCCCGCCCTCGAGGGAGCGGAGCATCCTCCTCGGCGCCGCCCACGCCCGGGAGCGCCATTGGGGGGAAGCCGCCACCCACTATAGAGCCGCCCTCGAGGAGGGCCCGGCCACGCCCGAACTGCTGAACGGCCTCGGCTACGCCCAGCTCGAGCTCGGCCAGACCGCGGAGGCCGCCCAGCTCTTCGGGCGCTCGCTGGCCCTGGACAAGAACCAGCCCGACATCAGCCGCCTGCTGGCGGAGCTGGGCCGGGGCCGCTGAATGGCCCGTCGGTCTCCCGCGGGTCCGTCCCCGGCTCCGCCCTGGTCGGGGTGGCGGCTGGCCGTGGCCGCGTTTTCGATGCTCCTCCTCGCCTTGGTCGTGGCCGCCGTCTGGCGGCGCGCCCGCCTCCCCCCGCACATCCTCCTCGTCACCATCGACACCCTCCGCGCGGACCACTTGGGCTGCTACGGGGACAAGGGAGCGGAGACCCCCGTCCTGGACGGCCTGGCCGGGCGGGGGACGCGCTTCGCGATCGCGGTGGCCCACGTGCCGCTCACGACCCCCTCCCACGCCTCGATCCTCACCGGACTCACGCCCCTGCGCCACGGCATCCGCGACAACGGGGGCTTCGCGCTCCCCGAGGGCATCCCCACCCTGGCCGGCCTCCTCCACGAGGCCGGTTACCGTACCGCGGCTTTCGTCTCCGGCTTCCCCCTCGACCGCCGGTTTGGGCTCGGTCGGGGCTTCGACACCTACGACGACCGCCTGCCCCATGGCGAGGACCCGCGCCGGGCGGCCTACGTGGAACGGAGGGCGGACGCGACCACGGAAGCCGCACTCCGCTGGCTGGCGGGTGCGACCGCCAACCCCGCTCCGCCCTGGCTCCTCTGGGTGCATTACTTCGACCCCCACGCTCCCTATGAGCCGCCCGGCGAGCTCGCCGCCCGCTTCGCCCAGCGCCCTTACGACGGCGAGATCGCCTTCGTAGATGGGCAGCTGGGCCGGCTCCTGCGGGGCCTTGAGGAGAAGCGCCTCGCCGCGAGCACGCTGGTGCTGGTGACCTCCGACCACGGGGAGAGCCTGGGGGAGCACGGCGAGGAGACGCACGGGGTCTTTGTCTACGATTCGACCGTGCGCGTGCCCTGGATCATGGCCGGCCCGGGCGTTCCCCGCGGGCGGGTGGCCACGACGGTGGCGCGTGGGATCGACGTGACCCCGACCCTCCTGGACCTGGCCGGCCAGCCGGTACCCTCCTTGATGGAGGGGCGCTCGCTCAAGAAGGCCATGGCCCAGCCGCTCCCGGACGCTCCCGCCTATCTCGAATCCGAGTTCACGAGCCTCCAGCTTGGCTGGGCGCCCCTGCGCGCCTGGCGGACCGCAGCCTTTAAGCTGATCGACGCCCCCCGGCCGGAGCTCTACGCGCTGGAGGCGGACGGGAACGAGGCACACAACCGCTTCGCGGAGGAGCCGGCGACCGCGGCCGCCCTGCAAGCTTCTCTGCGAGCGGCCCTGGCCGTGACCAGCCCCGCCGCGTCCGCCCCCGCCGACCCGGGGACGACGGAAAGGCTGCGCGGCCTCGGCTACCTGGGCGGAGGGGGCTCCCCGCCGGCCACGGCTTCCGGGCGGGATCCCAAGGAGGGCCTCGTCCTTCTGCGCCGGATCGAGCGCGGCATCGCGGAGGCCCGGAGCGACCCGGATCTCGCGGTCCGCGAGCTGACCGCCGCCCTCGCCGAGGACCCCCAGATGACCCTGGCCCGGCGGTACCGGGCGATCGCGCACGCTCAGGCCAAGCGCTTCCCGGCCGCCTTGGCGGACCTGCAGGCGCTGGAGAAGGAGAACCGCACAACCGGCGAGGACCTCGTGCTTCTCGGGGAGTGCCTCTGGCGCCTGGGCCGCGCGGGGGACGCGCTCGAAGCCCTGGACCGCGCGGCCCGGCTCTTGCCCAACTCCCCCGAGCCCCTTCTCGGCCGCGCGCGCACGCTCCGCAGCCAGGGGCGGGAGGAGGAGGCGGTCCGAAGCTATGAGGAAGTCCTGGCCCGGGTTCCGGATCAGCCGGAGGCCCTGCGCGGCCTGGCCGACATCGCCCTCGGCCGTGGCGAACTGCAGAAGGCGGCCGCCCTCTACGACAAGATCCAGCAGCAGGACCCCGCGGACCTCGGGGCCCTCATCAAGCGGGGTGTGGTGGCCGTGCGGGCCGGCCGCCTCCCCGAGGCCATCGGCCTCCTCCGCAGGGCGGTCGAGATCGACCCCGGCCAGGCCGAGGCCCTCCTCGACCTGGGGGGGGCCCTCGCCAAGAGCGGGCGCGCCGCGGAGGCCGTTCCCTACCTCGAGCGGGCCCTGAAGGCGGGCCCCCGCACGCCGGTCGCCTTGAACAGCCTCGGCTTCGCCCGCCTCGAGTCCGGAGACACCCGGGGCGGTCTCGAGGCCCTCCGGGCCTCTCTGGCCCTCGATCCCCGTCAGCCCCGGGTGGCGGAGGTCGTGTCCGAGCTCTCGGCGGGTCGTGCGCCTGCGGGAGCGCGGCCCTGAGTCCGCGCCGCAAACGGGGCCGGTCTCAAGACGCCCGCGCCACCCGGCGGGCCACCTGGCCCTGGCTCGTGGCCCTGGCCCTCGGTGCGGCCGCCGTCCTGGGGGGGCTCGCCCTCCGCCCGCCGAAGGCCCGACCTCCCGGCCGGGACAACCTCCTGCTCGTGACCCTGGACACAACGCGCGCCGACCGGCTGGGCTGCTACGGATATGCGGGCGCGCGGACGCGCTACCTCGACCGCCTGGCCGCGGAGGGAGTCCGCTTCGCCCAGGCCATCAGCCCGGCTCCCATTACCCTGCCCGCCCACGCGTCGATCTTCACCGGTCTCTACCCGATCGCCCATGGCGTCCGCAACAACGGCAACTTCACCCTCTCCGACCGCTACCCGACCCTGGCCACCCTTCTGAAGTCCCAGGGCTACCGCACCGCGGCCTTTGTGAGCTCGTTCATCCTCGACCGCCGCTACGGCCTCGCCCGCGGCTTCGACCGCTACGACGACCGCATGGAGGGGGCCGAGGCTCAGGTCATCAGCCTGGAGGCGGAGCGCCGCGGGGACCGCACGGCCCTCCTCCTCGCGCGCTGGCTCGAAGAACAGGCGGCCTCTCCGGGGGCGCCCTTCTTCGCTTGGCTGCACCTCTACGACCCCCACGAGCCCTACCAGCCGCCGCCGCCCTTCCGGGAGATGTTCGCGGGCAGCCCTTACGACGGGGAGATCGCCTTCGATGACGCGGTCGTGGCCTCCATTCTGGACAAGCTCTCCCAGCTCGGCCTTAAGGACCACACGATCATCGCCGTCATCGGCGACCACGGCGAGAGCCTGGGAGAGCACGGCGAGGAGACCCACTCCATGTTCGTCTACGAGGGCGTCCTCAACGTCCCCTTCATCCTCTGGCGCCCGGGACGGGTCCCCGCGGGGGTCGTGGTCCAGGAGCCGGTCCGGGCCACGGACCTCGCCCCCACCCTCCTCGACCTCCTCGACCTGCCCCCCCTCAAGACCGACCATGGACGGAGCCTCGTCCCCTCGATCCAGGGCCGGAGCGGGGGTCTCTCGCCCCCGATCTACGCCGAGACCTATCTCCCCCTCTTCTACATGAACTGGGCGCCGCTGCGGTCGATCCGCGACGAGCGGTTCAAGCTCATCGATGCCCCCCGCCCGGAGCTTTACGACCTCGCCCGCGACCCCAAGGAGGAGCACAACCTCTACGGGCAGGAGGCGGCAAGGGCGCGCGCCCTCAAGGAGGGCCTCGAGCGACTCACCGGGGGCGGCGAGGGAAGCATGGAGGTGGGCCGACTGGACGCGGAGACGGCGGAGAAGCTGGCCGCCCTCGGCTACCTGGGGGCGGGCTCCGCGGCCCCGCCCCGGCCAAACGATCCCACGCGCAAAGAGCCCAAGGACATGATCGGTGTCTTCAACCGACTGCGGCGGGCCAACCGCGCGGTGAGGGAGCGCCGCTTCGACGAGGCCTTGCCCATCCTCCAAGACGTCCTGGCCCGGGACCCCCAAAACGCCTTTGCGATCGTGGTGACGGGGAGCGCGCAGATGGGCAGGGGGCGCTACCGGGAGGGCATCGCCTCCTTCCGGAGGTACCTTGAGCTCGTGCCCACGAGCGCCTACGCCCATCACTGGATCTCGGTCTGCTACCTGCGGCTGGGAGACCGGGAGGCGGCCCTGCGCGAGGCGGAAGCCACCCTCGCCGTGGATGCCCGCTTCACCGACGCCCGCGTCCTCAAGGCGGGCGTTTTGGCCACGCGGGGGGCTTACGACCCGGCCATTGCGGAGCTGCGGCAGGCGGTGACGACCGATCCCGCCAAGCCCGCGATCCGGCTCGATCTCGCCCGCGTCCTGGCCGAGGCCGGTCACGCGGCGGAGGCCAAGGCCGAGTACAACGCCATCCTGACTCTTCAGGCCGACTACGCGCCCGCCCTCACCGGCCTCGGGGCTCTAGAGGCGGGCGGGGGAGACCTGGAAGCGGCTGCCCGCCACCTCCGCCGGGCCCTCGAGATCGAGCCGACCCAGGACGAAGCGCGCTTCGACCTGGCGGAGGTCCTGAATCGGCAGGGGCGACGCGAGGAGGCGGTCGCGGAATATCGCCGCCTGGTCGGGGCCAAGGACACGGGGCCGCTCATCCGGGCCCGCGCCCGGGAGCGCCTCGCTTCCCTCCCCCCCTAGCTCAGGCTCCCAAATGCGGCAAGAAGAAGGGGCGGCGCACCGGGGTGCGCCGCCCCTTTCCTCAGAACTTCAAGCTCGCTAGAAGCGGAACCGGAGGGAGAACTGCGACTCCCGCTGGCTGTCGGGGACGATCGCCGTCGCCGCCCCGAAGTTGGCGGACGGATACCGGTTGGTGTAGCCGCCGGGGTTGGCGGTGTTGAAGTTGGCGTGGTTCGTGATGTTGAAGACGTCGAAGGCCAGCTCCACCCCTTGGTCCTTGCCGCCAAACCGGATGAACTTGGACACTCGAGCGTCCCAGCTCAGGAAGGCGATGCCGCCCGTGCCACCCTGCACGCAGGTCGCCTTCCCGCTCGGGCAGATGAACTCCGGCCCCGCCACGAAGGAGTTGCGCGGGAACATCTGGCCGGTGGTGGGGTCGATCGCCCGCACGTTGGCCCGCAGCCCGGCCAGCCCGGCGAGCGCGTTGACGGGCCGCCCCGAGTTGGCTTGGAGCCCCGTCGAGAACTGGAACCCGGCGGGCAGGGTGAAGACGCCCGCGAGGGTCGCGCGGTGACGAATGTCGTTCGGCGCGGGCCCCCAGTCGAGCTCCCAGTTCGCGTTTGTGATGTCGGAGGGCACGCTGTTGAAGTCGTTGGCGATGTTGTAGGCCTTCGACCACGTATAAGTGGCCATCAAGTAGGCGTTTGTCGTACGGTACTTGGGCGTGAATTCAATCGCGTCAAACTTCGAGTGGCCGCGATTGCCCTCCACGTTGATGGGGCCGATGGCGGGATCGAAGACTCCGGCCGGCGATACAAGGGTGCTCACGTTCTGCGGAGTGTTGATCCTCCAGCGGGCGATCTCGTCGTTGCCCGTGCTGTGGATGTAATCGAGATCGAAGCCGAACCGCCGGGTGGGCTGTGCGGAGAAGCCCACATTGAACTGGTCCGACCGGGGCTGCACGAGCTGGGGGGAGGTGAGCCTCGTGAGCTGCCCCTTGAAGGTGGGGTCGATGAAGGAGCCGCGGATCGCGTCCCGGTTGGCCGCGTACTGGTTGGGGGTGAAGGGCGCGGGCGAGAAGGAGAGGAAGTTGGTCGGGCTGTTGATCTGGCT
>DATMQU010000596.1:0-2198 GCA_035566715.1 Vicinamibacteria bacterium | reverse complement strand
GTGGGGTTCGAAAATGTCGGGCCGTGACCGCCGGTTCGCACGTTCCGGCGGGGCGCGGCCGCCACGCCAAAGTTGACGACGGTGTCGGCCTTTTCCCAGGAGGGCGGCCGTAGCATGGAGCAGTGCTCTTCGACGGCATGTCGCATCAACTTCCCGACATCGACCCCGAGGAGACCGCGGAGTGGATCGACTCGTTCGACGGCGTCGTCAACGCCCAGGGCCGCACCCGGGCCCGCTTCCTGCTCATGAAGCTCCTCGAGCGCGCCCGGAGCCTGCAGGTCGACTTCCCCGCCACCGTGTCCACCCCGTACGTGAACACGATCCCGCGCGACCAGGAGCCGTGGTTCCCGGGGGACGAGTACATCGAGCGCCGCATCCGCGCCTACATCCGCTGGAACGCCGCGGCCATGGTGAGCCGCGCCAACTATCGCAGCGAAGGCATCGGAGGCCATCTCGCCACCTACGCCAGCTCGGCCTCTCTGTACGAGGTGGGCTTCAACCACTTCTTCCGGGGGAAGTCCGACGGCGGGTTCGGGGACCTCGTCTATTTCCAGGGCCACGGCTCCCCCGGCATCTACGCCCGCGCCTACGTCGAGGGCCGCCTCAGCGAGGACCAGCTCGACCACTTCCGCCAGGAGGTCTCGGGCCAGGGGCTCCCGAGCTACCCCCACCCCCGCCTCCTCCCCGAGTTCTGGGAGTACCCCACCGTCTCGATGGGCCTCGGCGCCCTGTGCGCCATCTACCAGGCCCACGCGGCGCGCTATCTCCTCCAGCGCGAGATCGTCGACACCAGCGCCAACCGCATCTGGGCCTTCCTCGGGGACGGCGAGCTCGACGAGGTTGAGTCCATCGGCGCCCTCGGGGTGGCGGGCCGCGAGCACCTCGACAACCTGATCTTCGTGGTCAACTGCAACCTGCAGCGACTCGACGGCCCGGTACGCGGCAACGGCAAGATCATCCAAGAAGCCGAGGCGACCTTCCGCGGCGCGGGCTGGAACGTGATCAAGGTCATCTGGGGATCGAAGTGGGACGAGCTCCTGGCCCGCGACCTCGACGGCGTCCTCTTGGACAAGATGAACACCACACCCGACGGTGAGTTCCAGAAGTACGCCACCGAGTCGGGCGCGTACATCCGGGAGCACTTCTTCGGCCCCGACCCCCGACTGCGCCGCCTCGTCGAGCACCTCTCCGACGAGGAGCTCCAAGCCCTGCCGCGCGGCGGCCACGACTACCGGAAGCTCTACGCGGCCTACAAGTTGGCGACGGAGCAGGTGGGACAGCCCACCGTCATTCTCGCCAAGACCGTGAAGGGATGGACGCTCGGGCCCGAGATCGAGGCGCGCAACGCCACCCACCAGATCAAGAAGATGACCAAAGCACAGCTGTTGGCGCTGCGCGACCGCCTCTACCTCCAAGAGGAGATCCCCGACGAAGCGCTCGACGCCGAACAGCCTCCCTACTACCGCCCGCCGGAGGGCTCCCCCGCCCACGAGTACCTGTCGGGACGGCGCAAGGTCCTGGCCGGCCCGCTCCCGACCCGCATCGTGCGTCCGGTGACGCCCTACGCGGTGCCCGACCCCGGCGCCTTCTCCGACATGTTCGCCGGGTCGGGCGCGCAGTCGGCCTCCACGACGATGGCCTTCGCCCGCCTATTGCGGAACCTCGTGCGCGACCCCAGCCTCGGGAGGTACGTGGCGCCCATCGTCCCCGACGAGGCCCGCACCTTTGGCCTCGAAGCGCTCATCGCCGAGACCAAGATCTACGCGCCCGAGGGCCAGCGCTACACCCCCGTCGACTCCGACCTCATCCTGCGCTACGCCGAGGACCGCAAGGGCCAGGTCCTCCAGGAGGGCATCACCGAGGCCGGGGCCATGGCGTCGTTCATCGCGCTCTCGACGGCCTACGCCACCTGGGGCCGGCCCATGCTGCCGATCTACCTCTTCTATTCCATGTTCGGATTCCAGCGCATCGGCGACCTGGCCTGGCTGCTCGGCGACATGCGGGGCAGGGGGAACCTGGCCGGTTGCACGGCAGGCCGGACGACGCTCATGGGTGAAGGGCTCCAACACGACGACGGGCAGTCCCCACTCCTGGCCTCGACCAACCCTGCGGCCCTCGTCTACGACGCCTCGTTCGCCTACGAGGTGGCAGTGATCATCGAGGCGGCCGCGACCGAGATGCTGGGTGCCGACCCCAAG
>DATMQU010000595.1:0-5176 GCA_035566715.1 Vicinamibacteria bacterium | reverse complement strand
TCGAGGGGGTGCTCGCCCCCGGGAATGCGCAGGAAGCCCGCCGCCTGCTCGAAGGTCTTGCTGTTGAAGCGGGGCACCGTGAGAAGCGCGGCCCTCGACGGGAAGAGGCCCTTCTGCGCGCGGTGCTCCACGATGGCTCGGGCCAGGGCGGGCCCGATCCCGGAGACGTGGGCGAGCAGGTGCGGGGAGGCGGTGTTGAGGTTGACCCCTACCTGGTTCACGCAGGAGTCCACCACCCGCTCCAGGCTCTTCTCCAGGGCCTTTCCCGCGACGTCGTGCTGGTACTGGCCGACCCCAATGCTGCGGGGCTCGATCTTGACGAGCTCGGCCAGGGGATCTTGCAGGCGCCGGGCGATGGAGATGGCCCCCCTCACGGTCACGTCCAAGCTCGGCAGCTCCTCGCGGGCCACCTCGCTCGCGCTGTAGACGCTCGCCCCCGCCTCGCTCACCATCACCACCGGGATGGTCAGCGCCTGCTCCTGGAGGGCGTGGCGCACGAAGATCTCGGTCTCCCGCCCGGCGGTGCCGTTCCCGACCGCCACCGCCTGGATCCCGTCTCCGCGGACGATCTCGGCTAGCCGGGGGCCGGCCTCGGCCTTTCCCTCCTCGCTTTCCAGGTGGATGAGGTCGCTCCGGACGAAGGCCCCCGCCGCATCCACTGCTGCCAGCTTGCAGCCGGTGCGCAGCCCGGGGTCCACCCCCAGGACGGGCCGGGCCCCGAAGGGGGAGGCCAGGAGCAGCCGGCGCACGTTCTCCGCGAAAACCCGGATGGCGGCCTCGTCCGCCGCCTCCTTGAGGCTGTGGTGCGCCTCGTTCTCCACGCTCGGCAGGACGTGCTCCTTCAAGGCCAGCGAGGCCGCCTTCGCGAGCACCACCGCCCCCGGCGAGTCGGGGACGGTGCAGGCCGCGGCCTCGAAGGTCCGCAGGAGCCCGGCTTCGAAATCGGGGTCCTCGGGGGGCCCCGCGACCTGGAGCGTGATCTCCTCCTCGGCCGCGCCCCGGCGCAGGGCCAGGTAGCGGTGGGAGTTCTGGGGCTCGCGCAGCGACGTGATCCGCTCCTGGAAGCGGAAGTAGTGCTCGTACTTGCTGTTCGGCTTGGCCTTCCCGGCGAGCGTGGAGCGCACGTAGCCGTTCTCGAAGATGGCCTTGCGCACGCCCGCGCGCAGCTCCGGGATCTCGGCCAGCCTCTCCACCAGGATGTCCCGGGCCCCCAGGACCGCCGCCTCCGGATCCTTGATTCCCTTCTCCTCGTCGCGGAACGTGAAGGCCCAAAGCTCGAGGGTCTGCCCGGGCTGGGGGCGGTCGAGGCCGTGGCCGCAGTCCCAGATCCAGTCCGCGAGCGGCTGGAGGCCGGCCTCCCGGGCCTGCGCCGCCTTGCTCTTGCGCTTCTGCTTGAAGGGAAGGTAGAGGTCCTCGAGAACGTCGAGCTCGAAGGCGGAGAGGATCTTCTCCTTGAGCTCCGGGGTCAGCTTCTTCTGGCGCTCGATCGACTCCAGGATGACGGTCTGGCGGTTGGTGATCCGTTCCCAGAGCTCCCGGGCCTCCAGGGTGCGCTCGATCTGGACCTCGTCCAGGTTGCCCGTCTGTTCCTTGCGGTAGCGGGCGATGAAGGGGACGGTGGCCCCTTCCTCTGCCAGCTTGAGCACGGAGTGGGCGCCCCCGAGGCGGATGTCGGGGTGCCGGGCCCGGAACCAGGAGTCGAAAGTCGTCGCGGCCAAGGGGACGTTCAATCCGCCTCTTCGGAAAGAAGGCCTATGCTGCCATCACTCCCCGCCCCGCGCAAAGCCTCCCGTCAATCCCCCCCCGGGCCGTCCAGGCTCCGCCACAGATACCAGCTGGCCACGGTGCGGTAAGGCGCCCAGGGCTCCGCCTGGCGCCGCATCCAATCCGCCTTGGGCAGGGCCCGCTTCCTGTAGGCCTTCTGCATGGCCTTGCGGATTCCATAATCGTCGACGGGCAGAACGTCCAGGCGCCCCAACCGGAAGATCAGGTACATCTCCGCCGTCCAACGGCCGATCCCCTTGACCGCGGTCAACAGATCGATCACGGCCTCGTCGGGGAGGCGGGAGATGCGGCCCAAGGGAAGGCCCTCTCGGACGCGGGCCGTGAGGTCGCGCAGGTAGCCGATCTTCTGGCGGGAGAGCCCGGCCTTGCGCAGGGCCGCGTCCGAGGCGCGGGCGATGTCTTCCGGACGCGGCCTCCGTCCCCCCGCGAGCGCGCAGAGCCGGGCGTGAATGGTGGCCGCGGCGCGACCGGTGATCTGCTGGTAGACGATGGACTCCACGAGGGCGGAGAAGGGGCCGCCCCCGCGGTCCACCCGCAAGCGGCAGGGGCCGACTTCCGAGATGATCCGGGCCAGGACGGGATCGCGGCGTCGAAGGTGGCCGGCGGCGCGGCGGAGCAGCTTGGGTTCGAGGTCCAGGGTCGCCTCCTCGCGGCCGGGTGGCCACTCGCTCGCCATCGTAACCGGGCCGCTGGCCTAGCGGGGACCGCCGTGCGTCCCTGGCTCATCGGCGGGGGGGGTTACAATTCATTGGACGGGAGGGAGCCCAATGTCCACGCCCGAGGTCACCGAGCGGGAGTCCCGGAGGGTGGCGGAAGCCTCCCGCCAGGTGGAGTGGGAGCGGCCCAGCTTCATGCGCGAGTTGTTCCTGGGCAATTTCCGCCTGGGCCTCATCCACCCCTTCCCCCTGGGCGGGGAGGAGCGGCCCGAGTTCAAGGCCTTCTACCTCGCTTTCTCGGAGTTCCTGCGTACCCGCGTCGACTCCGTGGCCATCGACGCCAGCGGAGAGTATCCGCCGGAGGTCTTGGAAGGGCTCCGGAGGCTGGGCGCCTTCGGCATGAAGATCCCGAAGCAGTACGGGGGCCTGGGCTTCAGCAACGCCGAGTACAACAAAGTCATGCTGCTCCTGGGGAGCGCGGACGGAAATCTGGGGGCCCTGCTCTCCGCCCACCAGTCGATCGGCGTCCCCCAGCCCCTGAAGCTCTTCGGGACGGAGGAGCAAAAGAAGAAGTACCTGCCGCGCTGCGCGGCGGGGGAGATCTCGGCCTTCGCCTTGACCGAGATCCACGTGGGCTCCGATCCCGCCCGGCTCTCCACCACCGCGGAGAGGACCCCCGAGGGCGACGCCTACCTCCTGAACGGCACCAAGCTCTGGTGCACCAACGGCACCCTCGCCCGGCTCCTGGTGGTGATGGCGGCGGAGCCGCGCACCCGGAAGATCAGCGCCTTCGTGGTGGAGACGGAATGGCCGGGGGTGAGGGTTGAGCACCGGTGCCACTTCATGGGCCTCAAGGCCCTCGCCAACGCGGTCATCAGCTTCAAGAACGTGCGGGTTCCGGCCGCGAACCTGATCGGAGCCGAGGGCCGGGGGCTCAAGGTCGCCCTCACCACCCTGAACGACGGCCGCCTCTCCATCCCCAACAGCTCGGTGGGGACGGCCAAGGCCTGCCTGGAGATCTGCCGGCGCTGGGCCCAGGAGCGCGTGCAGTGGGGCAAGCCGGTTGGCCAGCACGAGGCCATCGCCCACAAGCTGGCGGCCATGGCCGCCCACACCTTTGCCATGGAGTCGGTGGCGAGCCTGGCCGCCGAGATGTCGGACCGGGGCGGGCACGACATCCGGCTGGAGGCGGCCGCGGCCAAGGAGTGGAACACCGACCGCTGCTGGGAAATCGTGGACGACACCATGCAGATCCGGGGGGGGCGCGGCTACGAGACCGAGCGCTCGCTCGCCGCCCGCGGGGAGGAGCCGATTGGGGTGGAGCGCATGATGCGTGACTACCGCATCAACAAGATCTTCGAGGGCAGCAGCGAGATCATGCACCTCTTCATGGCCCGGGAGGCGGTGGACCGCCACCTCCAGCTGGCCGGCGCGCTCGCCGATCCCGAGCAGGGCCTTTCCGCCCGGCTGGCCGCCCTGCCCAAGATGGCGGCCTTCTATGCCTGGTGGTACCCGAGCCGCTGGCTGGGCTGGGGACGCTGGCCGCGCTACGCCGCCTTCGGGCCTCTGGCCCGCCACCTCCGATTTCTGGAGCGCAGCTGCCGGAAGCTGGCCCGGGAGAGCTTCCATGGGATGGCCGTCTACCGAGCGGGCCTGCAGCACAAGCAGGCCTTCCTGTTCCGCCTGGTGGACGTGGCCAACGAGCTCTTCGCCATGGGGGCGTCCGTCTCGCGGGCCCACGCCCTTCGGGCGGCGGGCCATCCGGAGGCGGAGGGGGCCCGGGAGATGGCGGACCTCTTCTGTCGCACGGCGCGGCGACGCGTGAAGGGGCTCTTCCGCAGCCTTTGGAGCAACGACGACCCCGAGCGCCGACGGGTGGCCGCCGACGTCCTGGCCGGCCGCCACGCCTGGCTCGAGGCGGGAAGCCTGGGCCGCCGCACAGGGGTAGGGGCCACCGCGGAGCGAGAGGACACCGCGGTCGGCGTTCCCTAAGCGCGCGTGGGGGCCTTTGGCGCGCAGAGCATGGTCGCACCCCTGCGCCGCGTGATCGTGAAGAGGCCAGGGGACGCGTTCCGATCCCCGGCGCGGATCGCCGCGGAGTGGCAGCGGCTAGGCTTCAGCGCGCCTCCCGACCTCGAGCGCGCAAACCGGGAGCACGACCTCCTCGTTGCCCTCCTCGCCGCCGCGGGGGCGGAGGTCCTGTACCTGCCCAGGGACGAGGGCACCACCCTCGACTCTCTCTACGCCCAGGACGCCGGGCTCGTGACCGAGGCGGGAGCGGTGGTCTTCCGGATGGGCAAGCCGGACCGTCGTGGCGAAGGGGAGGCCCTAGCCGCGGCCCTGGCCTCCTGGGGGGTGCCCCTCCTGGGCAGAGTGGAGGGGGAGGGAACCGCGGAGGGCGGGGACATGCTGTGGCTCGATCCGAAGACGCTGGTGGTGGGCCGCGGCTTCCGCACCAACGCGGAGGGAGTCGCCCAGCTGAGGTCCCTCCTGCGCCCCCTGGGGATAGAGGTCATCGACGTGCACCTGCCCTACGCGGACGGGCCCCAGGGCCTCCTCCACCTCGGCTCCATCGTCAGCCCCCTGGACGAGGACCTGGCCCTGGTCTACCGCCGGCTCCTGCCCGTCCCCCTCTTCGAGCTGCTCGGCGCGCGGGGGATCGAGCTCGTGGACGTGGCGGAGGAGGAGTACCCGGCCCTGGCCTGCAACGTCCTGGCCGTGGTCCCGCGCGGGGT
>DATMQU010000594.1:0-2793 GCA_035566715.1 Vicinamibacteria bacterium | reverse complement strand
GCCTGATCGTGGATTCGCCGCCGAGTATAGCAGCCCCGGAGCGTCTTCACCGCACGGCTAAGAATGAAGATTCAGATGGGGATCGGCACGGGCGAGACGTGTGAGACCAAGACCTCCACGATTGGCGAAGGAGATCAGCGCCTTCCGCACGATGACGAAGGAACTGCGCGAGATGCGGGTCGGGTTCCTTTATGGTGGCGTGACCGGTGCGGGTATGGAAAGCACGGGTGTGCACCGGAAGCGGGTCTACACCGTCTTGGGAGACGACTTCGAGGTGATCGTGGGCAACGCATGGCACATGAGGAACGTGCCCGGGCGGAAGACGGACGTGAAGGGCACCGAGTGGCTCGCGGATCTTGCGGGGATGGTTTGATCGCGGTTTCTGCGGCAGCACTCCACCCGGAGGGGCCGGGTGCTTGAGCGGCTTTGCAAGAAGCCGACCGTCCAAATCGTCGCCGTTCCGGCGCCCGCGGCGATGCGCAGTCACATAGACTGCACGGGTCCACGAATTGATTTGGACATCGTGTTGACGATTGGCCGGATTAAGGGCGAATGACCCACTGGAGTGAGGGAAGAAACGCTAGCACCTTGTAGAAACCGCTCGCACTCCAAAGCGCCCCACCTCTAAGGCTCGCGTTTGCCCGCCGTCATCGCGTCCCTCAAATAGTTGCCAGATCAGTGAAAAAGGCAACTAGCGCGCTCCTCCTGAACCGGCACGCGCCTTGCTTCCTCAGTTGAGTAGATAGAGATGAGGAGGAAGCAGATGAATAACCCAATCAAGGGATGGCTAAGGATTCCGCTACTGGCGGGTTCTCTGCTGATGGCAGCACCAGGCGCGTGGGCGACGGTCTACGTCCGTATTCAACCCCCAGACGTGCGGATCGAAAACCACGAGGATCGGTCCGGGCACGTCTGGCAGTCGGGTTATTGGCGCTGGCGCGGCCAGCGGCATGAGTGGACGGCCGGCCATTTCGCTCGCGAAAAACGCGGCCAACACTGGACCGACGGTCGCTGGGAGCACAACGATCGCGGCTATTACTGGGTTGGCGGTCGCTGGGAACGCTAGCCTCCACCAACCGTAGGTGCTTCCCGAGCCGAACGCTCGGAAGGCTTCGATCTCATCCCGCGGGTGTCGCGCTGTGCTCTGCTCCCGGATTTTGGAAGGGCGCCCGCGGGCGCCGATGTATCAAGCTCAACCCTTTGGGACCGGAGGAGTGAAGAAAGAAATCCAGCCCAGTATGGTCAGGGTCCAGCCAATTCCTGAGCGACTTCCCTCGGGGGACGAGAAGACGCGTGTGGTGCGCTTGGAGGTGTCACCCGCGACGATGACCCAACTCATTCTCGTCCTGGCCTGCATTTGGCTATTGATCCGGCTCTGGCCGGTCCTACTGGTGCTCGTCGTCGCTCTCCTCATCGTGGGGATGATGAGTCCAGCCGTCAGCTGGATGGAGGCATGGCGAGTCAAGCGTGGCCTCGGCATCGCCATCGTCTTCACCCTCCTGTTCGTCGTCGCAACTCTCGCCGTGACCCTGACGATCCCGTCGCTCGTGACCCAGGCCTCGGTGCTGGTCAAGCAGGAGCCCGCGTTTCGCGCACGCCTCTCGGAGCATCTTGCCCTCTCCAACCTGACGGCGCCGTTCGCGGGCTGGCTGCGGAATGTGAAGTACGACGTTCTCGCCCCCGCCGCGGCCTCCGCCTTCTCGATGCGGGTCTTGGAGACCGCCGCGTATGGCGCGAGCGCCCTCTCTCTCGCGCTCTACATCATGATCGACCGCGACCGCCTTCGTGGTGGGCTCTTCGCGGTCGTCCCTCGCTCGCACCATATCCGCCTCGCCCGCGTCTTGATGAATCTGGAGACGATCGTCGGCGCCTACACCCGCGGGCAGCTGATCACCTGCCTGTTCATTGCCGTGTTCTCGTTCGTCCTCCTGGTGGCCTGCGGCGTGCCCAACGCGATGGCGCTTGCCGTGTTTGCGGGTGGCGCGGACGTCCTGCCCTACATCGGTGTTCTGCTCGCAATGGGACCGATGGTCCTTGCCGCGCTGGGGCGTGGCCCGGTCATCGTGGCCGTCGTCCTGCTGATCATGCTCGCGTACGGGCAGTTCGAGAGCCGCGTGCTCGTTCCCCGCATCTATGGCAAGGCGCTACGCCTCCCCTCGTCCGTCGTGCTCCTCGCGCTCCTCGCGGGCGGGAGCCTGATGGGGATCCTCGGCGCACTCCTCGCGCTCCCCGTCGCGGCGGCGGTCAGGATGCTCATAGAAGAGCTGCGGGTCGAGCTTCCGGGCGAGCAGGAGCAGGTCGCAGATGTGGAACAGCGCGTGGGGGACGAGCGCGCGGAGAAAGAGTACGAGCGGCGGACCGAGGGCGTGCCTGTGGAGCTGGCCGCCGCGATCGCCGTCGAGATGTCGGACGAACGGCGGAAGGAGGAGAGCCAGGCGCCCGAAGCTGCGGAGGCGTCAGACTGGATGACCGCGATCCGCATCACGGGCGGCAAGGACTGATGGGGTCAGGACGGGGGAATTCATGGAAGTGCCGACAAGCCGGTCCCGAACGCGCCATTGGGGTCCGCGCGACGTCCTGGCCGTCGTGCGCGACGCCGTCGACGGCTGGAGGGAAGACAATGCGCTGCGTCTCGGGGCGGCGCTGTCCTTCTACGCTGTGCTCGCTCTTCCGCCGCTTCTCGTGGTCGCGCTCTCGATCGCCGGGCTCCTCTTCGGTCAGGATATCGCCGAGGAGAGCTTGCTCCGTCAGCTTTCGGAGCTCCTCGGTCCGAGCGGCAGCCGGATGTTCGAG
>DATMQU010000593.1:0-3044 GCA_035566715.1 Vicinamibacteria bacterium | reverse complement strand
TGCCGCGGGACGCGCGGGGGAGCGAAGCCGCGTCCTTACCCTCGCGAAGGGCCTAGGGGTGCCTTGAGGCTGGAGCGGATCGAGGTCCGGGGGCTGAGCCTGCCCCTGCGCCACCCCTTCGAGACCTCCTTCAGCCGCACCACGGCCAAGAACTTCCTGCTCGTCTCCGTCTCCGGGGAGGGCGTGACCGGCTACGGGGAGTGCGTGGCGGATGTGGATCCCTACTACCTGCCCGAGACCAACGCCACCGTCTTCCACATCCTGCGTGACTTTCTCGCCCCCCTGGCCTTCACCCTCGAGATCGGACACCCCCGCGAGCTGCCCGCGGCCTTCGCGCGCGTGCGCGGCCACGAGATGGCCAAGGCCGCCCTGGAGATGGCGGTCTGGGAGCTCTGGGCCCGGCGGGAGAGCGCGCCGCTCTATCGGCTCCTGGGCGGCGGCGGGGGCACCATCGCCGCCGGGGTCTCCGTGGGCCTGCAGAAGGACACCGCCACCCTCCTCGAGCGCGTGGAGGCGGAGGTCGCGGCCGGCTACCGCCGCATCAAGATCAAGATCAAGCCCGGCCGCGACCGCGAGCTCGTGAGCGCCCTGCGCGCGCGCTTCCCGGAGGTCCCCCTCATGGTGGACGCCAACAGCGCCTACACCCTGGCCGACGTGGCCCTCTTCCGGGAGCTGGACGAGCACCGCCTCCTGATGGTGGAGCAGCCCCTGGCCTGGAACGACATCCTGGATCATGCCGTTCTGCAGCGGCAGATCCGGACCCCGGTCTGCCTGGACGAGTCGATCCACTCCGCGGACGACGCCCGCCACGCGCTCGAGTTCGGAGCCTGCCGCATCATCAATATCAAGGTGGGGCGCGTGGGGGGCTTCGCGGCCGCCCTCGCCATCCACGACCTCTGCTCGGCGCAGGGGGTGCCGGTCTGGTGCGGAGGGATGCTGGAGTCCGGGATCGGGCGCCTGGCCAACGTCCACCTCCAGACCCTCCCCGGCTTCACGCTCCCCGGCGACACCTCCGCGAGCGCCCGGTACTTCGAGGAGGATCTCATCGACCCCCCGGTCACGGTCGCCCCCGACGGCACCATCGCCGTTCCCGAGGGCCCCGGCATTGGACACGCCGTCCTCTGGCCGCGGGTCGAGAAAGCCACGACCTTCAAGGAGGAATGGCGGCCGTGACCGCCCCGCGGGGCGGGGACCAATGGGGGGTCTCACGCCTCCTGCGCGCGCGCTCCTGATGGTGTAGCGTGCCTTCATGACCAGAGCGGCCGCGATTCCCCGCTTCCGGCACCCTTCCACCTGACTTCAAGCCATCGATCGCCTCGGGTGGGCGGCCGGCATCGGCTTCGAGAGCTATGGGCTACGGGTCGGCGTCCGCGTGAACGACCCCCGGGTGCTCGACCAGGTGATCCCGCGCCTACCTCCGGGATGGAGGCGGCAGCGCTCCCCCTTCGTCCGCCATCTCTACTCGCTCCTCCACGGCGGCCCCGCCCGCGCGCCGGGCGTGCGCCGCTTCCATCTTCTTTATGGGGGAGGAGCGCGCCTCGCGCGCAGCCTCGTCCTCGACGAGGTCCTCGATGTCTTCGAGTCCGACCTCAAGCTCCAGGTGGCGGCGGGGGCCCGGGGACGACTCTTCGTCCACGCGGGGGTCGTGGGCTGGCGCGGGCGGGCCATCCTCATGCCGGGTCGAAGCCACAGCGGCAAGAGCCGCCTGGTGGAGGCCTTCCTGCGAGCGGGGGCCGCCTACTACTCCGACGAGTACGCGGTTCTGGACCGGAGAGGGCGGGTGCACCCGTACCCCGCCCCCCTGACCCGACGCGGCGGTGACGGCGAGCCTTCTCGGAGATACACCCCCGCCGAGCTCGGAGGGGTCGCGGGGGCCGCGCCCCTGCCCGTGGGCCTGGTCGTGGTGAGCGCGTTCCGCCCGGGGGCCCGCTGGCGGCCGCGGCGCCTGACCCCCGGACGCGGCGTCCTCGCCCTCCTCAACCACACCGTACCCGCCCGCGGCCGGCCGGCGGACGCCCTGGCCACGCTCGCCCGCCTCTGCTCCCGCGCCGCCGTTCTTCAAGGCGCGCGCGGAGAGGCCGCGGAGACGGTGGCCCGACTCCTGAGAGCCCTGCCCTAGGTCCGCTCCGCGGCCGGAAGGCGACGGGCAAGTGTGACCGCTCACCTATTCCCACCGGGGGCGGGTTAAGCTACGTATTAGGGGTCCAGGGCGTAGCCGACAGGAGGGGGAACGTGGGGTCAGCAGCGGAGGCGGCGCGGCCGCGGGCGCGGACGGCGGACCTGGTGGTCGAGCCGTTGCCCGAGGAGACGCTCGTCTACGACCTCGCGCGACACAAGGCGTTCTGTCTCGGCCCTCGCACCGCGTGGGTATGGCGTCAGTGCGACGGGAAGACGACGGTGCACGAAATCGCGAAGCGCCTGGCGAGAGAGCTTCGCGAACCGGTGGGGGAGGAGGTCATCTGGGTGGCCCTGCGCCGCCTGGCCCGCGCCCACCTCGTGGAGGAATCGCTGCCCGCGGTCTCGGGGAGGCCGTCCACCTCGCGTCGCGAGTGGTTGCAGAGAGCGGCGCTCCTGGGCGGGTTCTCGGTCCTCTCCCTGACCGTCCCCGTGGCCGCCTTGGCCGCGTCCTGCCTTCCGAAGCACGCCACGTGCGATCCAGCGGGCCCCAACCGGTGCTGCCCGTCCTGCCACTGCGTCCCTCCCGGAAAGTGCGAGGGGTCTTGCTGAACCCGGCTCCAAGCGCTCTTTGTCCCTAGGGGCGCCCCCGCGTCCTGCGCTCCCCGGCGGGTCTGGCCCGGCGGCCCGGGAGCAGGGTCAGGCCTTGAGGGCCTCCTCCGCCGCCCGCAGCAGGAACTCGCAGCCGATAGCGAGGGCCTCCTCGTCGAAGTCGAAGCGGGGGCTGTGGTGGGGCTGGTCCAGCCCCTTCTCGGGGTTGGCGGAGCCGACGAAGACGAAGCAGCCGGGGGCGTGCGCGAAGTAAACGGCCATGTCCTCCCCCCCCATGGTGGGCTCGGGCTCGACCACGCCTGCCTCCCCCACCACCC
>DATMQU010000592.1:0-4436 GCA_035566715.1 Vicinamibacteria bacterium | reverse complement strand
ACGCTGTTCGAGAAGGTGTGGGAGGGCCACCTGGTGCGCCCCCCCACCGCGGAAACACCAGCCGTGCTCTACGCCGACCTGCACCTTGTCCACGAAGTGACGTCGCCCCAGGCCTTCGCGCTCCTGCGCGAGCTCGGGCTCAAGGTCCGGCGGCCGGAGCGCACGCTGGCCACCATGGACCACTCCACCCCCACCACCCCCCGCGGGGGGGAGGGCGCGATCGCGGTCGCGGACCCCCGGGCGGCGGCCCAGATCCGGCAGCTCGAGGTCAACTGCCAGCAGTTCGGCATCACCCTCTACGGCCTGGGGAGCGAGCGGCAGGGGATCGTCCATGTGATCGGCCCCGAGCTGGGCCTCACCCAGCCCGGCATGACCATCGTCTGCGGGGACAGCCACACCAGCACCCACGGGGCCTTCGGCGCCCTGGCCTTCGGGATCGGGACCAGCGAAGTAGCCCACGTGCTCGCCACCCAGTGCCTGCTCCAGGACCGGCCCCGCACCCTGGCCGTGGAGGTGGAGGGGGCGCTGGCCCCGGGGGTCACGGCCAAGGACCTCATCCTGGGCCTCATCGCCCGGCTGGGGGTGGGGGGCGGGACCGGGCACGTGATCGAGTACCGGGGCTCCGCCATCCGCGCCTTGTCCATGGAAGAGCGGATGACGGTCTGCAACATGTCCGTGGAAGCGGGGGCGCGGGCGGGCATGATCGCGCCCGACGACACCACCTTCGCCTACCTCCGGGGGCGGCCCCACGCGCCCGCGGGCCGCGATTGGGAACGCGCCCTCGAGGGCTGGCGCGCGCTCCCGAGCGACGAGGGCGCCGCCTTCGACCGCCGGGAGCTCTTCGAGGCCGCGGACCTGGAGCCCATGATCACCTACGGCACCAATCCCGGCATGGGGATCCCCATCCGGGGGCTGGTCCCCCACCCGGGGGGCGACCCCACGCTCGAGAAGGCGCTCCGCTACATGGGCCTCGAGCCCGGAGAGCCGCTGCTCGGCCGGCCCATCAACGTGGTCTTCATCGGCAGCTGCACGAACTCGCGCATCTCCGACCTCCGCCTGGCCGCCCGTTTCCTGGACGGGCGCAAGGTGGCCCCGGGGGTGAGGGTCCTGGTGGTGCCCGGCTCCCAGCAGGTGAAGCGGCAGGCGGAGTCCGAGGGCCTAGACCGCATCTTCAAGCAGGCGGGCGCGGACTGGCGCGAGGCCGGCTGCTCCATGTGCCTGGCCATGAACGGCGATAGCCTGCAGCCCGGTCAGTACGCGGTCAGCACCAGCAACCGGAACTTCGAGGGACGGCAGGGGGTGGGGGGCCGGACATTCCTGGGCAGCCCCCTGACCGCGGCCGCCGCCGCCGTGACCGGCCGCATCGCGGACGCCCGCGAGATGGTGGGGTAGCCGATGGAGCCCTTCCGCGCCCTCACCTCCCGCACCGTCGTCCTCGACACCGAGAACATCGACACCGACCAGATCTGCCCCGCCCGCTTCCTGACCTCGACCACGCGCGGCGGCTTCCGGACCGCCCTCTTCGCGGACTGGCGCTGGGACGGGGAGGGCCGGACCCGGCCTGAATTCGCCTTGAACCGGCCGGAGGCGGAGGGCGCGCGCGTCCTCGTCGCCGGCCGCAACTTCGGCTGCGGCTCCTCCCGCGAGCACGCGGTGTGGGCGCTCCTGGAGAACGGCTTTCGGGCCGTGGTCAGCACCGGCTTTGCCGACATCTTCCGCAGCAACGCCCTCAAAGCCGGCCTTCTGCCCGTCCAGGTCGATCCCCTCACCTACCGCAAGGTCGCCGCCACTCCTCCCCCCGAGGTCACCATCGACCTCAAGGATCAGACCCTCCGCCTCCCCGACGGGAGCCTCACCGTCTTCCCCATCGAGCCCTTCGCCCGCCACTGCCTTTTGGAGGGGGCGGACGCCCTGTCCTTTCTCCTCTCCCAGGAGGCGGCCATCGCCGCCCACGAACAGTCCCACGGTTTCCCCACTGGAGGTCCCGCGTCATGAGCCCCACCATCGCTGTCCTGGCCGGAGACGGCATCGGCCCCGAGGTCACCAAGGCCGCGCTCGCCATCCTCAAGGCCTGCCTGCCGATCGAGGTCCGCGAGGGGCTGATCGGGGGAGCCGCCATCGACGCCACCGGCGATCCCCTGCCCCGCGAGACGCTCGAGATCTGCGCGGAGGCGGACGCGGTGTTCCTGGGCGCGGTGGGCGGACCCCGCTGGGAGGGAGGGCCGGTACGGCCCGAGGACGGCCTCCTCCGCCTGCGGCGGGCCCTGGGCGCCTACGCCAACCTCCGCCCCGCCCGCTACATGGGCCTCCCCACCCCGCTGCGCGACGGCCTCGCCCGCCACGCGGACATGCTGATCGTGCGCGAGCTGTCGGGGGGCGTCTATTTCGGGGAGCCGCGGGGGGCGAGCAGCACCGACGCCTTCAACACCTGGCGGCAGTCCGCGGAGCAGGTGCGGGCGGTGGCCCACGTGGCCTTCCGGGAGGCCCGAAGGCGGCGTCAGCGCGTGACCTCCGTGGACAAGGCCAACGTCCTCGAGACCTCCCGCCTGTGGCGGGCGGTGGTGACGGAGGTGGGGCGGGAGTATCCGGACATCGAGCTGGAGCACCGGTACGTGGACGCGGCCAGCTTCGAGATCCTGCGCGCGCCCCACCGCTTCGACGTGATCCTGACCGAGAACCTCTTCGGCGACATCCTGAGCGACGAGGCGGCGGTGGTGGCGGGCTCCATCGGCATCCTGCCCTCCGCCTCCCTGGGCACGGGGCCCTCGCTTTTTGAGCCCATCCACGGGTCGGCGCCGGAGATTGCCGGGCGCGGCATCGCCAACCCCATCGGGGCCATCCTCACCGTGGCCATGCTCCTGGAGTACGGCCTGGAGCGGCCGGCGCTGGCGCGGGCGGTCGAGGCCTCGGTGGGGGCCGCCCTCAAGGAGGTCCGCACCCCCGACATCGGGGGCGATGCGACCACCGTCGAGGTGACGGCGTCGGTTCAGCGCCACCTCTCCTGGCTGCGCTGGGCCCACGCCTCCGAGGACGAAGCGGGCGCGGTCTCGGAGTGGGGCGTCTAGTGGACGCCCCCCTCCGGCGGACGGGCGGGGGAGAGGGCTTGTGATCCTGGTGATGAAGGCCGACATCCGGCCCGACTCCCCGGAGATCCGGCAGGTCCGCCAGATGGCGGAGCGCTACCCCGACGTGCGCACGGAGGTGCGCGTGATCGAGGGGGCGAGCCGCTCCCTCACCGAGATCTACCTCCTGGGGGCCACGGGGGCCATCCCCCAGGAGCCCTTCGAGGAGTTCTCCGCGGTCGAGAAGGTGATCCGCATCCGCCAGAGCTACCGCACGATCGGCCGCCACGAGGGCCAGGCGGAGGCGGTCGGCTTCTCCTACCAGGGCCTGCGCTTCGACCAGGACAGCTTCCACATCTTCGCCGGCCTTTGCGCGGTCGACACCCGGGAGAACGTGGAGAGGACCTTCCGGGCCCTGAAGGGGGTGGGCCTGAGGACCACGCGGGCCGGCGCCTACAAGCCGCGGACCAGCCCCTACGACTTCCAGGGGCACGGAGCCAAGTGCCTGCCCTACGTCTTCGGGCTCGCGGGCGAGCATGGCATCAAGGTCATCGCCATGGAAGTCACCCACGAGTCGCACCTGGATGAGATCCGCTCCGCCCTGGCCGCGGCCGGGCACCCCACCGGGGTCATGCTCCAGATCGGGACCCGCAACGCCCAGAACTTCGAGCTCTTGAAGATCGTGGGCCAGCAGCAGGACTTCCCGGTCCTCTTCAAGCGGGGCATGGGCATCAGCCTCGAGGAGTCCCTGAACGCCTGCGAGTACCTGGCCGCGGGGGGCAACAACCGGATCATCTTCTGCCTGCGGGGAGCCAAGAGCCACCTGGGGGATCCCCACCGGAACTTCGTGGACTTCGGCCACGTGCCGGTGGTCAAGCGCCTGACCCGCCTGCCCGTGGGCGTCGACCCCTCCCATTCCGTGGGCAAGCGCCTGGAAGCGGTCGACGGCCTGCTCGACATCCACCACGCCACCGCCCAAGGCATCATCGCCGGCGCCAACATGGTGCTCGTGGACTTTCACCCCCGGCCGGCGGAGGCGCTTTGCGACGGGCCGCAGGCCCTCGGCCTCGAGGAGCTCGATCACTTCGTGCGCGATGCGGAGCTGGTGCGCAAGGCCTACCTGGAGCGCCGGGCCCTGGCGGAGGCGCGGAGCGGGCAACGGATCGCCTGAGGCCGCCAAACCCCGCCCAACTCCGCCCTTGGACCAAGACTGCGCTTAGCGTCAGTGGGTCGTTGGCGCCCCACAACACCGTTTCCATTGGCGCCCGCTGCCGCAGGGGCACGGCTCGCGGGGGCCGACTCTGACCGATCGGCGTGGACCCCCGCGCCGATGTGCCCGCACAATCTCTTCCGCGGCGCGCCTGCGCAATTCCT
>DATMQU010000591.1:0-5981 GCA_035566715.1 Vicinamibacteria bacterium | reverse complement strand
TCCTTTGCGATCCGGTAGAGAGCGGGGCTGGCGGGCGAGATCGTGGCCGACACGGGGGGCACCACGGGGGGCGCCCCCGGCCAGTTCGAGAAGGCCGCCTCCAGCTTGGCGATCATCTCCGCCCGGGAGAAAGCACCCGCGACCGCGGCCACCATGCCCGCGGGGTGGAAGTACTTGCGGTGGAAGGCCACGAGGTCGTCGCGGGTGATGGCCTTGACGGAGGCCTCGGTCGGGAAGCGGTTGGTGAAATGCCCCTCTCCGTTCAGGAGCACGTTCCATTCCCGCTCCTCGATGTCGCCGGAATCGTCGTTGCGCTTCCGCATGGCCTGCAGCTCCTGGTCCTTGGCCAGGGCCAGGCGGTCCTCTTGGAAGCGCGGCTCTTTGAGCATCTCCACGAAGGGGCGCAGGGCCTCGTCCAGGTTGTCGGACAGGCAGTTCAGGCTGGCCGAACCCGCGGTGGGCCCCATCCCGGTCGCGACCTGCGCGGCCAGGAGGTCCAGCTTCTCGTCGAGCTCCTGGGCGGTGAGGCTCTTGGTCCCCCCCCTCCGGATCTGGGCGCCGGTCAAGGCGGCCAAGCCCTCCTTGCCCGCGGGCTCCAGGTAGCTCCCCGTGCGCACGGTGAGCGCGATGTTGACGAGGGGCAGGGTCCGGTCCTCGGCGATGAACACCACCATCCCGTTGCTGAGCACGACCCGGTGGGGCCCGGCCGCGGGGGGCGTGAAGGCCAGGGGTGGGAAGGTGAGCTTGTCCGGGTGGTCGGGGATGGTCTGGGGGGCCGCGAGGAGGGCGGCCGAGATCAAGAGGCTCGGAGTCCACGCGCTCATGGAAACGCGCTCCCCGGAGGGGCGGGGCTCGCCGCGCCGCCGCCCTCCTTGCGGAGGAAGATGCCCACCGTCCGGTTCTCCCGGGTGAGGTACGCGCCCGCCACCCGGCGAAGGTCGTCGGCGGTGACCGCGTCCGCCCGCTCGGCCGCGTTGTTGATGTAGGCCCAGTCCCCCAGGCCGTCGTAGACCAGGAGCTGGATGGTGATGTAGGAGGGGCTGGACAGCCGCCGATAGGCGTTGGCCTTGAATTGGTTCTTGACCTTCTCAAGCTCGGAGGCGGGCAGGGGCTCCTGCTGAAGCCTCCCCAGCTCCTCGTAGACCGCGGCCTCCACCGCCGCCGGCTCCTGCCCGTCCTTCACCACGCACTCCACCTCGAAGATCCCATGGTACTTTCGGGGGTCGATCGAGGCCGAGCATTCGTTCGCGATGCGCCGCCCGAGCACGAGCCCCTTGTACAGCCGCCCGGTGCGCCCGCTGAGGACGTCGCTCAGGAGGTCCAGGGCGGAGGCGTCCTTGTGGACGAAGGGGACCCCCTTCCACCAGATGCGCACGGTGGGGGAGGTCTCGGCCTCCGCCAGGTATCGCTTCTCGCCGATCTGCTTGGGCTCCAGCGTCACCACCGGGGGGGGATCGGCCTTGCCCCGGGGGATGCGGCCGAAGTAGCGCTCCAAGAGCGGGCGCGCCTCCGCGGCCTTGAAGTCTCCCACCAGGGCCCCCGTGAGGTTGTTGGGGGCGTAGTAGGTCGCGAAGTAATCGCGGGCCTGGGCCAGGCTGTAGAGCGGGATGTCGGAGGGCCACCCGACTACCGGCCAGCGGTAGGGATGGGCCTCCCAGAAGGTGGCGTTGAAGGCCTCGTCGTATTTGCCGAGGGGGGTGGACTCCGTGCGCATGCGGCGCTCCTCGAAGACCACGTCGCGCTCGCTGTAGAACTCGCGCAACACCGGGTTCAGCAGCCGGTCGGACTCGAGCCAGGCCCACAGCTCGAGGCGGTTGCTGGGCACGCGCACGAAGAAGGTGGTCTGGTCTTCGGTGGTGAAAGCGTTCAAGCCCTCCCCCCCGTTCTTGGTGTAGATCTGGGAGAGCTCGTCCTTGATGAGGATCTCCCGCTGCTTCTGCACGAGGTCGGCAAACTGCGCCTCCAGCTGTCGGTAGCGCTCGGTCTTGGCCTCCGGCCGGAGGAGGTCGTCGACCTCGCCCCGGCGCAGGCGCTCCCGCATGATCGCCATCTCCGCCCGCATGGCCTCCTGGACCTTCTCCTGCTCCTCGATGAGTTTTAGGTCGGCCGCGATGTCCTTGGTCCCGATGACCCGCGTCCCCTTGAACATCATGTGCTCGAAGAAGTGGCTGATCCCGGTGATGCCCTCCCTTTCGTTGGCGGACCCCACGCGTGCCGTCCAGCCCGCGGTCACGGTGGGGGACTGGTGGCGCTCGAAGAGCAGCCATTTCATGCCGTTGCCCAGGGTCAGCTCCTGGACGGCGATCTGGGGCTTGTCCGCCGCCCAAAGCGGAGCGCCGGTGGCCAGGAGGAGGACGAGGGCGGAACGGCAACGAGCGACGTTCATGAGCGGGGACCCCTTCTTGAGCCTGCCCGCGAGCCTATCAGCACGCTCCACCCCCGCGCAAACCCCCATTTGACGGCCCTGGAAGGGCTGGTTACTCTGATCCCTGCGTGATGATCGGACGGGCCGGACTGCTGGCCATGAGCCTTCTGGGAGCACTCGTTGCGGGAGTCGGGGAGGCACAGCAGCCACCCGAACCGCCGGAGGTCTCCCCCGAGCCCACGGGGCCCGAGCCCCAGGAGCCGGAGGAGGCCCTGGTGGGGCCCACCGCGGGGGCCCCCACCGTGGGCCTGCCGGAGGCGGTTTCGATCGCCCTCGAGCACAACTTCGGCCTCCTGGGCGCCGTGGACAGCGTCCAAGCCGCGCGGCTGCGGGAGTCGGCGGCGAAGGCCCAGTTCTACCCCAAGGTCACCCCGCGCTACCAGCACTCCTCGGACAACACCGCGTTCGGTGCGGACCTCTTCCAGAAGCTGCCCTGGAGCGGGGCCAGCCTCACCGCCAGCGGCACCTTGAGCTCCGTCCCCCAGGCCGATTCCCCCACCGCCCGCTCCTCGGACCTGCGGCTGATCTTGACCCAGCCCCTGCTCCGCGGGTTCGGGCCCAACGCCACCAACTTCGACCTCGTGAACAGCCGGCGCGGGCTCGAGGGACAGGAGCGGAACCTCGAGCTGGCCCGCCAGCGGCTGGCCATCCAGGTCACCTCCTCCTTCTACGCGGTCGTGGCCCAGCGTCAGCTCCTGACCGTGTCCCGGCAGAGCTTGAAGCGCAGCGAGAGCCTGCTCCGCGCCTCCGAGGCCCGGCTCAAGATCGGGCTCGTGAGCAAGCTGGATGTGTTCCGGGCCCAGATCCAGGCCTCCCAGACCTCGGACTCCCTGGTCCGGTCGGAGGCGGCCCTGCAGGCGGCCCTGGAGCAGTTCCGCTTCCTCTTGGGCCTGGCCCCGAGCCACCCCTTGGAGCCGGAAGGGGTGACGCTGGAGGAGATGCCCCCCGACCAGGTGGAGCCCCTGGAGGTCCTGGTGGCGCGGGGGCTCGAGAAGCGGGTGGACTTGAAGGAGGTCCGCGATCAGGTGAGGGACGGGGAGCGCGCCGCGTCCTTGGCCAAGCAGAGCCTCCTCCCCCAGCTGGACGTGAGCCTCAACGTCAGCCAGCTCGGCTTTGGTCCCTCCTACGGCGACGCCCTGCGCACCGCCGACACCCGGGTGAGCGTCTCCGTGAGCACCGCCTACTCCCTGGAGCGCTCCGCGGAGAAGGTCGCGGCGGCGGTGGCGGACCTAGACGTGATAGCCCGGCAGCGGGCGGTGACCCAGAAGGAGATGGAGGTCGAGACGGACGTGCGGGCCGCCGTGCGCGAGCTGGACCGGATCCGCAAGAGCGTGGAGCTGCAGAGGCAGGGGGTGGAGGTGGCGGCCCAGCAGCGCCGCCTGGCCAACCTGCGCTACCAGCGCGGCCTGGCCTCGAACTTCGACGTCGTGGATGCCGAGGGCAGCCTGGTCCTGGCCCGCAGCGCCCTCGTGGGCCTCCTCGCCAGCTACAAGGTGGCCCTGGTCGAGCTCCGTCGGGCCACGGGGGTGCTGGACGTGGCCCGGGAGTTCGCGCCGTGAGCTCGATCTCCATAGGCCTGGCCGCGGAGCGGGCCCGCCGGGCCCTGGAGCGGGCGAGGGACGGTGCCTCCCGCGCCGCCCGCACCCTCCTGCGGGAGGCGCGGCCCTGGCTCCAGCCCCGGAACTGGACGCGGGAGAACCTGGGCGCGGCCCTCGTCGCGGCAAGGCGGCGACCCCGCCGGACGGCCGCCGTCCTGGCCGCGGCCGCCCTCGCCGTCTTCCTCCCCCTCTATGCCCTGAGCGGGGGCAGCGGGGGGGCGGGCGTCGCCGCCGCCACCGTGCAGGAGGGGCCCTTCCAGGTGTCGATCGTGGAAGCGGGGACCCTACAGGCCCTCCGCTCCGTGACCTACACCTCGACCATACAGAGCAACCAGGCCAAGATCGTGGCCCTGGCCCCGGAGGGGAAGATGGTCCAGAAGGGGGACCTGCTCATCCTCTTCGACGCCGCCCCCTTCGAGGAGGACATCCGCCGCAACCAGGCCCTCCTCGCCCAGGCCCAGGCCGACCTGCAGAAGGCGCGCCAGGAGATCAAGCTGCAGGCCATCCAGAACCAGGAGGAGATCCAGGCCGCGCGCCTCAAGGTGGATCGCAGCGACCTGGAGCAGAAGGACGTCGAGCAGGGCAAGGGCCGGCTCAAGGAGGAGGAGGCGGTGGTGGCGGTGGCCAACGCGGAGCGAGAGCTCCAGAAGGCCCAGACCGCGCTCGCCGACCTGAAGCCGCTGCTGACCGAGGGCTTCATCACCAAGGTGGAGCTGGAACGGGCGGAGCAGCTGGTGAGCCACGCCAAGGAGGAGCTGACCCTGGCCCAGCGGCGCCGGGACTCTCTCATGAACTTCGGGCGGCCCCTCGAGCTCTCCCAGGCCAAGTCCGACGCCCTGGCCAGCAAGGAGACCCTGCGCCAGCTGGAGACCGCCTCCTCCTACCGCCTGGGCCAGAAACAAGCCGCCATCGACTCCGCGGATAGCCGGATCGCGGAAGCGGCCAGCAAGCTCGAGCTGGCCAAGCAGCAGCTGGCCCGCACCGAGGTCCGGGCGGACGTGCCCGGGATCGTGGTCTACCGGGACGTCTTCTTCGGCTCCGAGCAGCGCAAGCCCCAGGTGGGGGACCAGGTGTGGGCCAACCAGCCCCTCCTCATCCTCCCCGACATCTCCCGGATGGTGGTGGAAACGAAGGTGCGCGAGACCGACATCCATAAGGTGGAGCGCACCCAGAAGGTCCGGGTGCGGGTGGAGGCCTACCCCGACCTCAAGCTCACGGGCAGCGTCACCCTGGTGGGCACCCTCGCCCAGGAGGAAAAGGAGCGGCGGGGGACCAAGTTCTTCGGGGTCACCGTCCAGATCAACGAGTCCGAGCCTCGCCTGCGGCCGGGCATGACCGCGCGGGTGGAGATCCAGGTCGAGGAGCGCCAGAATGCCCTCTTCGTCCCCCTGGAGGCGGTCTTCGAGCGGGAGGGGCGGGCGCTCGTCTACGTGGCGGGGCGCCGGATCCAGCCCCGCGAGGTGGTCCTCGGGCCCTCCAACCAGGACTTCGTGGTCGTGGAGAAGGGGCTCCAGAAGGGCGAGCGCGTCTGCCTCAGGGATCCCGGCGCCGCCCCCTCGGACTTCGGTGCCCTCACCGCCCAATAGTGCCGCGCCCGGCCCGCGGGGGCCGGTCGTGGACCTCCGGGGCGCGGGCAAGGTGTACTCGCGGGGGTCGGGCGACGTGGTGGCCCTGGAGAGCGTGAGCCTCCGGGTGGCGGAGGGGGAGCAGATCTCGATCATGGGGCCCTCGGGCTCCGGCAAGTCCACCCTCCTCAGCATCCTCGGCTGCCTGGACCGGCCCACCCGGGGGGAGTACCTTCTCGACGGGGAGGCCGTCTCCGCGCTCGACGACGACCGGCTCTCCCGCATTCGCAATAGGCGCATCGGCTTCGTGTTCCAGTCCTTCCACCTCATCCCCCAGCTCACGGTGGTCGAGAACGTGGAGACGCCGCTGCTCTACGGCGCGGTGCCCCTGGA
>DATMQU010000590.1:0-2988 GCA_035566715.1 Vicinamibacteria bacterium | reverse complement strand
CCGAGGGCGGGGTTGAGCGGGCCCGCGCCTACCCCGGAGCCGATCGAGGTCAGGCACGAGAAGGGAGCCCGGCGGCTGGTGGTGTCCTGGGACGACGGCCACTCCTCGACCTTCCCCCTCGACTACTTGAGAAGCTGGTGCCCCTGCGCTTCCTGCCAGGGCCACGCCCCCAACGCGAAGTACCTGGACCTTCACGGGCAGGAGCTCGTCCAGGTGGAGGTGGTCGGAAACTACGCGCTCGCCCCGACCTGGGGAGACGGCCACAACACCGGCATCTACAGCTTTCGTTTGCTGAGGGCCCTCTGCCCCTGCCCCGCCTGCGGGGGGGAGAAGCGCTGACTCAGGGCACCACCCGGAAGCGCGTCCGCTCCCGCGCCGCTTCCACCGCGTGCGCGTAGTCGGGCGACTCGAGGTAGCCCCGTAGCCCCCGGGTGAGGGGGGACACCATCTCTCCCGGCTCCCAGGCCGCCCGCCCCGACCCCGCTTCCTCCACCCGCCCCTCCTCGAGCGCGGCCGAGGCCTCGGCCACGGAGAGCGCGCCCAGATCGCGGGCCAGGGCCGCGAAGCGCCCCTCCCGCGCCGGGGAGATGAAGCGAAAGGCGCGGCGGTAGAAGACGGCGTTGTGAAAATACTGGGGGTAGTTGACGAGGCCGTCCTTCCCCCACTCCTCCGCCCAGAGCAGAAGGCGCTCGTAGAACCGGCGGGAGAGGCCCAGGCCCGGGTAGCGCTGACCGGGAAGACGCGGACGGTCGGGGGTGAAGGCGGCCCCCGGGTCCTGGAGGGAGAGCCAGCGCATGGAGAGGAACGACAGGAGCTCCAGGCCGAGCCGGAAGAGGCCGGGCTCCTTGAGAAGGGCGGAGGCCTCCGCGAGCCGGAGGTCCACGAGCGTCGCCCGGGCGTCCGCGGACAGGACCCGAAGCCGGTGCTCCCCGACCTCGACGCTCGTCCGGAGGAGCACGTCGCCATAGCCCCGCGCGGCCAGGCCGGCCAGGATCCCCGCCTCCTCCAGCTCGTGGCGCACGGTGGCGGGATCCAATCGCCCCAGAAAGAGCCCGTTCCCCAGCGGGGGCACCTCGACCTCGGCCGGCCGCAGATCGATGAAGGGCGGCCGCGGCTTCATGCCGGTTCCAGGTGGACCACCACGTCGACGATCTCCTGGCGCGCGTCGGTGAGCGCTTGCTCGATGCGGTCGGCCACCTCATGCGCGGCCCGGAGGGTGAGGTCACCGTCCAGCCGGACCACGAGGTCGACATACACGGCGTCCGCGCTTCCCCGCGTGCGGACCTCTCGGATGTCCCGGACCTCCTTCATCCCGGCCAGGAGGGCGGCGATCGTCTCGGGGGGGAAGGCGGCCCGGTCGGTGAGGACGTGGAAAGCGCCCACCAGGATCTTGACCGCTTGCCACGCGATCACACCCGCGATGGCCGCCGCCACCGCCGCGTCCGCCCAGGGCAGGCGGGCCCTGGCTCCCGCGAAGGAGGCGATCACCCCCAGGGAGGTGTAGAGATCGGCTTGGGTGTGGGCGGAGTCGGCGAGGAGGAAGTCGCTGCGCAGCCGTCGGCCTTCTCCCCGCTCGTAGAGGGCGACGAAGAGGTTCACGCCCATGGTACCGATCATGACCGCCCAGTTGAGGACTCCGATCTGGGGCAGCGTGCCCTGGGCGGCGTGCTCGAGGGCCCCCTGCACAATCTGGTAGGCCAGGGCCAGGAGCGCGGCCCCGATGAGGATAGTGGCCGCGTTTTCGAACTTGCGGTGGCCGTAGGGGTGTCCGCGATCGGGGGGGGCGTAGGCGAAAGCGGCCACCAGGAGGCCGAGGAGGTTGTTCGCGCCGTCGAGGAGGCTGTGGTAGCCGTCCGCCACCATGGCCAAGCTTCCCGAGAGCGTGCCCACCAGGATCTTGCCCCCGCTGACCGCGAGGTTGAGGAAGAGGGTCAGGAGGAGAACCCTGCGGACGGCCCGGCTCCGCACGTCGGGCGAGGGGGCGGCCATCACTTCATCCGCGCGCCCTTGTCCTCGATCGCAAATATCCAGCCCACCACCTTGCCGGGCTGGATGTACCCCTCCGGGCCCCAGAACTGCCGGTCGCGCAGGAACCGCGACGAGGTGTCGTCGGGGGGGATCGCGCCCACTTCCCTCTCGATGCGCTCAAAACGTTCCCGCCAGAGGGACATGTTCGCCTCCCGGAGGTCGACCCAGCCCGCGCGCGCCCAGGCCTCCAGGCTCTCGGGCGTCACCTCATGGGCCTCGGCGGGCGCGGGGACGGGGGGGATCTTGCACTCCGGCCCCCGCAGCAGGCGGCCGTCGGGCAGGAGGATGGGGATGCCGATGGAAATGATCTCGGAGCGGCGGGCGGGATCGGCCTTCAGGAGGTCGGCCACCCGGCGGGACATCTCCGCGGGCGCGGCCGTGCGCACCCGGCCCATGGTCTCGTAGGTGCGGCGCAGGAGATCGGCCTCGTGCAGGAGCTTGGAGAGCCGGGGCGGGCCCAGGTTCTCGAAGGCCACGCTCCGCACCTGGTGCCGCTCCTCCTGCTCCCGGAGCTTCTCCAGGGCCCAGTGGCGCATGAGCCCCGCCCGGTAGGTGGGGCCCATGACCGCGTTGTCGAGGGCGTTGATGACCTCGTGGCCGGTGTTGCCGCCCATCAGCTCGCGGGCCACCACGTCCGCGATCTCCTCCGGGGTCACGAACTCCATCTGCTCGCCGGTGGTGATGGCCGCGAACTCCTCCAGGGAGAAGATGCCGTTCTCGCCGGTGTCGATGAAGACGCTCTTCAAGGTCTGGCCGGTGGCGCGCCCCCGCCCGGGGAGGAGGGGCGAGAATCGGCCCCCGGGGCTCAGGGTCTCGGCCTCCTCCGGCTTGGCGTCGTAGAGCGGGACCGGGCTCCCCCCCCGCAAGATCTCCCCGAAGCCGATCCTCTTCCAGGCGATGGCGGCGGCGGGCTTGATCTCCTTGGTGATGGGTCCCCCCGGCGTGCGCGCCATCAGGAAG
>DATMQU010000589.1:0-10417 GCA_035566715.1 Vicinamibacteria bacterium | reverse complement strand
TGCCGTCCTGGTTGAAGTCGGCGACCACGATTCCGCCCGCGGCGCAGGTGGGGTAGGTGACGGCGGGTTGAAAGGTGCCGTCGCCGTTGCCCAACGAGACATCCACGCCCGCCACTCCGTTCTCCGCGGCCGCGAGTAGGTCGAGCTTCCCATCGCCGTTCACGTCGGCGGCGGCGATGGACATGGCGTACCGGTTCGAGAATATGTTGAGCGGAGCCTGGAAGGTGCCGTCGCCGTTCCCCAGATAAACGCTGTAGGTCAGGCTGCTGCCATTCGAACTGTTGCTGACCGCCACGTCCGGCTTGCCGTCATTGTTAAAGTCGGCGACAACGACGTTGCCCCCCATGTTGGGTCCGGGCGTGAGTTGGGGGGCCTGGAAGGTGCCGTCGCCGTTCCCCAAGCGAACGATCAGGCCCTGGCTGGGGTAAGTGCCGTAGGAGACCTGATCCAGCATTCCGTCGCCGTTCACGTCGGCGAGGACGGTCAGGGGGCCAAGGACCGCGGGGACGGTGGAGACCGTACTCGTGTTGCCGAAACTTCCGTGATTGCCGACCGAGAGGTAGAGCCAGCCGCTCTTGTCGATCGACCCGATGTCGAGTTGTCCGTCGTTGTTGAAATCCCCCACCACGGCGCCGACGGGATGGGCTCCCAGGGGAACGGCCACCGCGGCCCGGAAGCTTCCGTCCCCGTTGCCCAGCAGGAGGCCAAAGGGAATGGCCAGAATGTCGACCTTGCCGTCCTGATTGAAGTCGGCCGCGATCAACTCTGTCGCCGGCCCGCCCACGGCGAGCCCGCCAAATGCGGTGAAGGTGCCGTTCCCGGCGCCGAGATAGACCTCAAGATAGGAGTGGCAGCCGTAACGAGCGCAATTGGTGATGGTGAACGCCACGTCGGGCTTGCCGTCCCCGTTGAAATCCGCCACCACCGGCGTCTGGCCGGGAGCGAGGGTGGTGCCGGCGGCGGTGAAGCCGCCCGCGCCATCCCCCAGGTACGCTTGCGCACGGCTGGCGTTGCTGAGCAGGACGTCGAGATTCCCGTCCAGATTGAAGTCGGCCGCGTTGACATGAGCATAGGACCCTAGGGTCGTTCCCGCGAGCGTGAACGTTCCGTCGCCGTTGCCGAGGTAGAGGCCGCTGGCGCTGCTGGCAACGAAGAGATCGAGCTTGCCGTCCTGGTCGAAGTCGCCCGCCGCCAAGGCGCTGGCGGCGATCCCCTGCGGGGCCGGGGCCTGGAATGTGCCGTCGCCGTTCCCCAACAACACTTCAAGGTTGGTCCCGGTGGCGACAACCAAGTCCAGTTTGCCATCGAGGTTGAAGTCGCCCACCACGATCTGGCCCGGAGTGGACACGGCGTAGTCCGTCTTGGCGGCGTAGGTCCCGTTCGGATTCGACAGGAAGACGGAGACCGTGTTGCTGACGGCGTTGGCCACGACAAGATCCATGAGCCCGTCGCCGTTGAAGTCACCCTGGGCGACCGCGGTCGGCGTGCCTCCCGTCTTCAGCGTCGCGGTGCCAAAGACGAAGTCTTGGGCATGAGCGGTGCGGGCGCTGGCGGCGGCGACCAGGAGAGCCAAGAGAGCCTGGCCTACGGGGAGCAGGCCGGCCTCAAGTATCGTTCGAGGGACACAACGATACCTCATCATTGTTCCTCCGCTTGGTGAAGAGCGACGGTGGAAGCGGGCCATCCGGCGGCCGGGGGCCTCGTCCCTAGCCGGATGCGGACCGGCAGATCGCGGTCTTGCGCTGTGGTCCGACCTCCCGAACAAGCCGGCCGCATCCCCCAGAATCTACGTCCCGGCCGCGGGTCCGTCTATCAGGGAAACCCTTACCCCTCAGGCGGGCGTGCGCTCGCCGAAGATCTCCGTGCCCACGCGCACAAGGGTGGCCCCCTCCTCGATCGCCACCTCGAAGTCGTGGCTCATGCCCATGGAGAGGTCCGAGCCGAGGAGGAGCGACTGGGCGCGGGCCTGGTCCCGGAGCGCGCGCAGCCGGCGGAAGTAGGGGCGGGTCCGCTCCGGGTCCTCAGCGAAGGGGGGAAGGACCATGAGGCCCTCGATGCGCAGGGAGGGCAGGCCACGCAAGGCCTCGAGGGTGGCTAGAAGGGCGGCCTCCGGAAGGCCGCTCTTCGTCCCCTCGCCCGCTAGGTCCACTTGGACGAGGGCGCGTACGACGCGGGCCTCCGCGGCCCCGATGCGGTCCAGCCGTCGGCCGAGATCGGCGTCGTCTAGGGAGTGCACGAGATCGAAGAGGGGAGCGGCTTTGCGGGCCTTGTTGGACTGGAGATGGCCCACGAGGTGCCAGCGGACCCCCGCCGTCCGCAGGTCGGCGAGGGCCCGGACCTTCCCCTCCGCCTCTTGGACCCGGTTCTCCCCGAAATCGCGGAGCCCGGCCGCGAAGGCCTCGCGCACAACCTCCGGGGGATGGGTCTTGGTGACGGCCACCAGGACGACGTCGTCGGGAGAGCGGCCCGCGCGCGCGGCCGCCCGGTGGATGCGCTCCCGGACGGCGGCGACGCGGTCGGCGATCACTTCTTGCTGGGCTTGAGGGCGCCGAGCAGCCCCTTGGCGGTGGCCACGAACTGCTCGTTCTTCGGATTCAGGGAAAGAAACTTCTCGAGGTTGGCGACCGCCTCCGCCACCTTGTTCTGGGTCACGGCCAGCGTCCCCAGGTAGTAGTAGACCTCGGGCAGCGAAGGGTCGAGCTCGGCGGCCTTCTTGAAGGCGGCGCCGGCCTCGTCGTACTTTCCTGAGTTGAAGGCGGCCTCACCGAGGCCGAATTGAAGCTTGGCGTCGCCGGGGTTGTCGGCGGCGATCTTCGTCATCAGCTCCACCGCCTTGGCCATCTGACCGCTGTTCTGATAGGTGTTCGAGAGCTGGAGGTAGGCGGCCGCGTACCCCGGCCGGAGTTCGATCGCCTTCAGGAATGCGGCTTCCGCGGCGGGTGTGTCCTTCTTCTGGCGATAGAGAATGCCCAGGTTGTAGTGCACCTCGGGGATCGAGGGGTCCTTGGCCAGGAGCTCCTTATAGGTCGCTTCGGCCTGATCGTACTGGCCGGCCTGGGTCAGCTCCACCGCTTTCTTGAAAGAGCTCCCCACCTCGTCCTGCCCCGCTGCGGCCGCCACCGCCGCTTTCTGCGCTGCGGTCACCGTCTTTAGCTTGAACTCCGGCACCTCGGTGGGATCGCCCAGGTTGACCCGCAGCTCGATGAAGGAGCCCTGGTAGCCCTCCTTGCTCACAGTGAACTTGTAAGGACCAGGGGGCATCCCGACCTGGATGAACTCGCCCTTCTTGTTCGTCTTGGTCTCGTACTTCCGGGTCAACCCGCCCGTGTAATCGATTTCGACCTTGGCCTCGACGATTGGCTGCCCCTGCTCGCTCGAGACCCTGCCGCGGGCAGCCCCCGTCTGGGCGCGGGCCGGGGTGCCGAGGAGAGCCAGACAAAGCAGGAGTCCACCCGCCACGAGAATTCGCTTCATCACCGGACCTCCATGGAAGTTGCCGCCAAAGTGTCTCACGCCGGGGCGGGGGTGCGGTAGGGGATGGGGTCGACCGCCCCCGCTTCCGCGAAACCCCGCCGGCGCAGGACGCACGACTCGCAGGTCCCGCAGGCGACGTCCTCGGCCTGGTAGCAGGACCAGGTCTTCTCGAAGGGGACGCCCAGGGCCATCCCCCGGCTGACGATCTCGGCCTTGGAGAGGGAGATCACGGGGGTGACGATGCGGATCTCGGTCTCCGGCCGCGTGCCCAGGCGGATGGCCTCCGCGAAGGCACGGTAGAACGCCGGCCGGCAGTCGGGATAGCCGGAGGAATCCTCCCACACCGCCCCCACGTATATGGCCCCCGCCCCCAGCACCTCCGCCCAGGAGGTGGCGGCGGCCAGGAGGTGGGCGTTCCGGAAGGGGACGTAGGAGGTGGGGATGGTCCCCGCCACCGGGGACCCCTCGCGCACCGGAATCGTGCGGTCGGTCAGGCTGCTCCCCCCGATGGCGCGCAGGTCCTGGAAGTCCACGACCAGGCGTCCCTCCGCCCGGAGATGGTCGGCCAGCTGGTGGAAGCAGAGGAGCTCCTTCCTCTCCGTGCGCTGGCCGTAGTTTCCGTGCAGGAACGCGAGCCGGTGTTCCCGGGCCGCGATGGCGGCGGTCAGGGCGGAGTCCATGCCCCCGCTCACGCAGACGACGGCCAGGGAGCTCAAACCCCCCTCTCCGCTCCCGGCCAGAGGTACTTGTGGAGCTGGACCTGCAAGCGCACGGGGAGACCGTCGGCCAGGATCCACCGCCCCAGCTCCCCGGGGTCGAGGGCGCCGTGAACGGGAGAGAAGAGCACGACGCAGCGGTCAGCGAGCCGCCGCTCCCGCACGAGATCGCGCGACCACTCGTAGTCGTTCCGCCCGTTGATCACGAACTTCACCTCGTCCTTCGGCTTCAGGAGGTCCAGGTTCCGCCATTCCATTCGGTGGACTTCGCCCGACCCCGGGGTCTTGACGTCCATGATGGCCACCGCCCGCGGGTCCAGGGCGTCGAGGGGCACGTGGCCCGAGGTCTCGATGAGGACCTCCCAGCCCTCGTCGAGGAGGCGGCTCACGAACGGGAAGGCGGGGGGCTGGGAGAGCGGCTCCCCCCCCGTGAGGGTCAGGAGGCGGCAGGGGTGCTGCGCCACCTCCGAGAGCAGGTCGTCCTCCGACCGCCGGATGCCCTCCTGGAACGCGTAGGCGGTGTCGCACCACGCGCAGCGGAGCGGGCAGCCGGTGAGGCGGACGAACACGCAGGGCCTTCCCGTGCGGGTTCCCTCGCCCTGGATCGAGAAGAACACCTCGTTGACGGTCAGCATCCGCTCATTCGTAGTAGGTGGCGCTGCAGCCGGGGGCCTCCCAGACCCGCACGCGGCGCAGTTGCTTCCCCTCCGCCCCCAGCCCCTGCCTCACCTCCAGGAAGAAGTAGCGGGCCACGGCCTCCGCGGAGGGGCTTTGCCCGGCGAAGGCGGGATGGGCGTTGATGTCCTTGTAGTGGAAGCGGGCCGCCACCTCGCCCACCGCCCGTTTCAGGTGCTCGAAATCCACCACCACCCCGATCCCGTCCAGGCGCTCTCCGGCCGCCACCGCCTCCACCCGCCAGTCGTGGCCGTGCACGGGCTCGATGGGGCGTCCGCCCTCCGTGAGCACGTGGGTGGCGCAAAACGTCGTCTCGTAAGCGACCTCGAACAAGGGCGTCTCCGTCGTCGGGGAACCGGGAAGGCCCGCGCCCCCCCAAGATGACGCCTTCGGGGGCCGGTTGCAACCCGCTCGCGGAAGGCGGGCGTGCGCGTATCATGGCCCTCCGCATGCCCTTCCGCCATCCGGTCCAGGACCTCCGACGGGGTGCCCTTTTCATGGTGGGATCGGCGGCGTCCTTTGCGGCCATGGGCGCCGCCATCAAGATCGCGTCCCACGAGCTCTCCATCGCCACCGTCGTCTTCTTCCGCAACGCGGTGGGCCTGGCCGTCCTCCTCCCCTGGCTGCTCCCCCAGGGGCCGGCCGGCCTCGCGACCCGCGACCTGCGTGGCCATCTCGGCCGGGGCCTGGCCGGCCTGGGGTCGATGTACTTCTTCTTCTACGCCATCGCCCGCCTCCGGCTCGCCGACGCCGTCCTGCTTTACCAATCCACGCCCCTCTTCCTGCCCCTGGTGGAGAGAGTCTGGCTGGGCGAGCCCATCCCGCGCCGACTCGGGGGCGTGCTGGCGGTCGGCTTCCTCGGAATCCTGCTCATCCTGCGACCCGGCTCGGAGGTCTTTTCCCCCGCCGCCCTGGCGGGCCTTGCTTCCGCCGTCCTGGCCGCGGTGGCCCAGGTGGGCGTACGTCGGCTGACGCGAACCGAACCGGCCATCCGCATCGTCTTCTACTTCGGCCTCATCGGCAGCTTGGTCGCGGCGGTGCCCGCGGCCGCGGCCTGGACGACACCCAGCCAGGGCCTGTTGGGCATCCTTCTTGCCATCGGTGTCTTTGCCACCGCCGGCCAGCTCTCCCTGACCCGTGCCTATGCCCACGCCCCCGCCGCCCAGGTGGGCCCGTTCCTCTACGCCGGCCCCGTCATCGCGGGTGTCCTCGACTGGTGCCTCTGGGGCACCCTCCCCGACCGCTTGTTCGTGGCCGGCGCGCTCGTCGTGGTCACGTCCGCGGTCCTGGCCCTGCGGGGTGGGAGCGGATCGGGGGAGGCGGCCCCTTGAATGGTAGGGGCCAGCGAAAATCTCGATGGAGGGGTCCAGGAAAATGAATGGCACCCCGGGGCCACCGCCTCCGTATCTCTTCCTGGAGGACGGCCATGACGAAGAACTACGTGCTCGCCAGCGACTTCGACCAGACCTTGAGCCTCAACGACTCCGGCCTCGTCCTGAGCGAGATCCTGGGCACCGCCGGATTCAAGGAAAAGGTGGCGGGCCTGTCCCGCGTCAACTTGGTTCAGCAGGGAGGCGAGCTGGCGTATCTGATCCTGCATGACCCCGAGTACCGGCGCGTGCGGCGCGAGCATCTCTGGGAGGTCGGCCGCCGCATCCGGCTCAAGCGGAACATCGACCGCCTGATCCCCATCCTGGAGGACGGGATGGAGGGGCACTGTTTCTCCTTCTACGTGGTCTCCGCGGCTCCCGAGGAGGTGATCCAGTCCGCGCTCGAGGGTCTAGTCCCTCCCGACCACATCTTCGGTACGCGCTTCCGCTACGACGCGGGCTCGGGGGAGGTGGAATCGATCGTGCGGGTTCCGGCCGGCTACGGGAAGGTGGCGGTGCTCGACGAGTTGCAGGCGAGCCTGCAGCTCGGGCCCGACCGGGTCGTGTACGTGGGCGACGGGAGCTCCGACGTCCACGTGATGCTGCACGTGAACCGCCGGGACGGGTTTACGATCGCGGTGTCGGAGGCCAAGTACATCACCCCCATCGCGCGGCGCACCATCCTCAGCGACGACGCCTTGAGCGTGCTCGTGCCCATCCTGGAGGAGATCCTGGGCCTGCCCCCGGCCGGCGTCCGCTCCTTCTTCGAATCGCAGGGCCTCTCCATCCAGGAGTGGGACAAGGTGCGCACGGACCGGGTGACCATCCAGTAGCCGGTCTCCGCGGGGGGCCACGCCGGCCACGAGCGGCGCCGGGCGGCCCCCCGGCCGGCCCTTCCGGGGACACGACCCGGACGGCTGGCATATCATGGCGCCCGTGCTCTGGGGCCCGCGCCGCGGTGAGGTCGCACTTCTCGCAGCGAGCGTGGCCGGCTTCCTGATCCTCGCCGAGGGCGTGGCCCGGCTGCGGGGGCTCGGTGACCCGCCCCCGACGGGTTATGCCCCCGTCATCACGCCCGTGACCACCGCCACCCCCATAAACTCACGTGGCTACCGGGACCGCGAGCGCACAGCCGCCAAGCCCCCGGGGACGCGGCGGGTCCTCTGCCTGGGCGATTCCTTCGCCTGGGGCTCGGGCGTCCATTTCGACGACGCCTTGCCCCAGCGCCTCGAGCGAGGCCTGAACGAGCCCCGTAGGGGAGCGGTCTGGGAAGTGGTGAACCTCGCCCGACCCGGCATGAACACCGTGGACGAGGCGCCGCAGCTCGTGAACGAAGGGCTGGCCTACGACCCCGACATCGTGGTCCTGGCCTACTGCCTCAACGACAGCGAGGACGCGCGGGAGCGGGAGGCCCGGGCCAAGGCGCAGGCGGAGCGGCGGCTGGCCCGGAAGAAGGAAGGGCCGCGCCCGCCCGCCTTTTTCGACCGCTTCGCCTTCTACCGCTTCCTCCACCGAAGGCTCTCCGCCACGGCCGAGAACCGACGAAGGATTGAAGGCTACAAGGCCGGCTACGCGGCAGACGCCCCCGGCTGGGTGGCAGGCCAAGAGGCCCTGCGGGACATGGCGCGCCGGTGCCGCGATAGGAGGGTCCCGTTCGTGGTGACGATCTTCCCGCTCTTCGGCAACCCGCTGGACGAGCGGTACCCCTTCACGGAGATCCACGCCAAAGTGGCCGCGGCGGGAAGCGCGGCCGGCGCCACCGTGGTGGACCTCCTGCCTGCCTACCGGGGCCTGCGCTGGGAGGTCCTGGTCGTGAACGGGCCCCTCGACGAACATCCGAACGAGATCGCGCACCGCATCGCGGCCGACACCCTGCTCGAGGCCCTCGAGGAGACGCTGCTCGCGCTCGAGTCCTCGTGAGGGGGGCTTCTCGGCTCAAGCCGGACGGTCCCTTCCCCCCGGCCGGGGCGCCGGCGCGGGGTCGGCTTCGGAGGCCCTACCCCCCGCGCCCAGGAACCGCTCCACCTCGCCGAGGTCGTGCACGAGGCGGGCGGGGGGCAGGCTGGCCAGGAAGCGCTGGCCGTAGCTCTTCTCCACCAGGCGGCTGTCCAGCACGGCCAGGACGCCGCGGTCGGCGGCGGAGCGGATCAGGCGCCCCAGGCCCTGCTTGAGCATGAGGATGGCCACCGGAACCTGGTAGTCCGCAAAGGGATTCCCGCCCCGGCTGCGCAGGCGCTCGATGCGCGCCGCCACCACCGGATCGCCGGGAGAGGCGAAGGGGAGCTTGTCGATGATCACGCAGGAGAGCTGGTCCCCCACCACGTCCACCCCCTGCCAGAAGGAGGCGGTGGCGAGGAGCACGGCCCCGGGCGTGTTCTTGAAGGTCTCGAGCAGGACCGGCTTGGGGGCTTCGCCCTGGATGAGCAGCGGGTAGTCCAGCCGACCCGCGATCTGCTCGGCCACGCGGTTCATGTTCGCGTGAGAGGTGAAAAGAACGAAGGCCCGGCCGCGGTTCTGCTGGACCAGGCTCACCACCTCCTCCGCGGCCCGCTCCACGAAGAGGGGGGACTGGGGTTCGGGCATGCGGCGCGGGACGTAGAAGATGGCCTGGGTCTCGAAGCGGAAGGGGGAGGGCAGGAGCAGCTCCTCCGCCGCCTCCAGCCCCAGGCGGGCCTTCACGTACTCGAACCCGCCGTCCACGGCCAGGGTGGCCGAAGTCAGGACGGCCGCCCGCACCTGGTCGAAGAGCAGCTCCTTCAGCCGCTGGGAAACGTCGATGGGGGTGGCCTTCAGGAACACGCCGCGGCCCCTCGTCTCCACGAAGTAGACGTGGTCGTCGTCTTCGGCCCGCAGCACGAAGGCCAACTCCGCGGCCAGGACTTGGGCCCGGGTGGCCAGGCCCGTGAGCGGTTCGGGCCGGTCGGGCAGGGCCAGGAGCGCGGTGCGCAGGCCCACCAGGCGGCTGAAGAGGGCCCCCGACTCCTCCGCCATCCGGGCCGTCATCCAGTCGGGGCCGAGGCGGCGGCCCTGGCCCTGGGCCAGCAGGGAGAAGACGCGCTCGGAGCGGTCGCGAACGGCCTCCACCTCGGCCCGCACCTCGCGGGCGTCCAGCTTGGCCGCCTTGAGCTCCCGCTCCGCGTCGCGGCAGAGGTCGTCCACCCGGTGGGAGGAGACCTGCAGCCCGAAGTACTGGGTGGCGACGTCCTCCAGGAGGTGGGCCTCGTCGAGGATCACGGTGTCATAAGGAGGGATGACGTGGCCGTAGCTTCCATCCTTGACCGCGAGGTCGGCGCAGAGGAGGTGGTGGTTGACCACGACGAGATCGGCCTCCAGGGCGCGCTGGCGCATCCTGGTGATCCAGCAGGGGTCGAACTCCGGACAGGACTGGCCGATGCAGTTCTCGCTCGCGGCCGAGATCTCCCGCCAGAAGTCCACGGAGTCGGGCAGGTCCGCGACCTCCCCCCGGTCGCCGGTGACCGTGGCCGGCGCCCAGGCCTCCACCGCCCGGAAGAGCGGGATCTCGTCCGGGCGCCGAAAGCTCCCCGCCTGAGTGAAGGACCGGAAGCGGAGCAGACACAAGTAGTTCCCCCGGCCCTTCATGACCGCCACCGAAAGGTCCCGACCCAGGGCCCGGGCCAGGAGAGGGAGGTCCTTGCTGAGCAGCTGCTCCTGGAGGTTCTTGGTGCCGGTGGAGACCACCACCCTCCGGCCCAGCTCCACCGCGGGCAGCAGGTAAGCCAGGGTCTTGCCGGTCCCCGTGCCCGCCTCGGCCAGGAGCAGGCCTCCGTCCCCTAGGACTCGCCCCACCGCCTCCGAGAGCCGGCCCTGCGCCGGCCGCTCCTCGTAGCCGGGCAGGGCGTTGGCGAGGAGGCCGCGCGGCCCGAAAAAAGTGGAAAACGTGGAGGAGGTGGAGGCGCTCACGCCCCCATCTTAACGCGGCGCGGGCGCTGCCTCTTGAGGGACGAGCGCCCGCAGGAGCTCAGGAAGGGGCCTTCATGCTCGGATCGTCGTTCGGGTTCACGTACGTCATCTCGAATGGCCCCAGGCCGTGAATCTGGATCTCGGTCTCGCCCTCCGCCCAGGCGAAATGGTGCCTCTGGGGGCCGACGTAGCTGAATCCGCCGATGGGCAGCGCCCTCCCCCTGCTCTCGTCGAACGTGCTTCCCGAGCCCAAGTGGAACA
>DATMQU010000588.1:0-3962 GCA_035566715.1 Vicinamibacteria bacterium | reverse complement strand
GGCTGAGCCCCGGGATGACGATCGTGACCTTCTCTTCCCTCGCCCTCTTCGGGGCCGTGCTCTCCCGTGGATTCGGCACCCTGCGGCCGAGCTTCCGCGAGCGGGGCCGGATTCACGCCGAGGTCACGGGACGGCTCAACGAGTCCCTGGGCGGGGTGCGGGTGGTCAAGGGCTATCACGCGGAGGGCCGGGAGGAGAGAGTGTTCGCGGAGGGGGTCGGCCGCATCCTCGCCAACATCTTGAAGACCTTGACCACGACCTCCGTGCTCAGCCTCTCCGCGGCCGTCCTCCTGGGTGTGGTGGGGGCGGGGATCATGTTCGTGGGGGCCCGCGGGATCCTGGCCGGGGAGCTGACACTGGGGGGCTTCTTCACCTACACCGTCTTCCTGGGCTTCCTGGTGGCCCCCATGTTCCAAATCGTCTCCATCGGCACGCAGCTGACGGAGGCCCTGGCCGGCCTGGAGCGGACGCGCGAGATCCTGCGCGAGCAGCCCGAGGACCAGGACCCGCGCCGGACCGCGACCCTCCCCGCCCTCCGCGGGGACGTGGTCTTCGACGACGTCACCTTCGCCTACGATTCCGGGAAGGCGGTGCTCGAGCACGTGTCCTTCCGGGCGGAGCCGGGAACGGTGACCGCCCTCGTGGGCCCCTCCGGCGCCGGCAAGTCGACCATGATCGGCCTTCTCGCCGCCTTCCACGTCCCCACCGCCGGCCGCGTGCTCCTGGACGGTGTGGACCTTTCCACCGTCCGCCTGGACTCCTACCGCACGCGCCTGGGCGTCGTTCTCCAGGAGACCTTCCTCTTCGACGGCACCATCCGTGAGAACGTCGCCTTCTCCCGGCCCGAGGCGGGGGAGGAAGAGGTCCTGGCCGCCTGCCGGATCGCGCGCGTGGATGAGTTCGCGGAGTCCTTTGAGAAGGGCTACGAGACGGTGGTGGGGGAGCGGGGGGTGAAGCTCTCGGGCGGCCAGAAGCAGAGGGTCTCCATCGCGCGCGCCATTCTGGCCGACCCCGCAATCCTCATCCTCGACGAGGCCACCTCCAGCCTCGACTCCGAATCCGAGGCCCTGATCCAGGAGGGCCTGTCCTATCTCATGCGGGGCCGCACCACCTTCGTGATTGCCCACCGTCTCTCCACCATCCGCCGAGCCGACCAGATCCTGGTCGTGGAGCGGGGCCGGGTCGTGGAGCGCGGGACCCACGCTTCCCTCTACGCTTCCGGCGGCCGGTACTTCGAGATGTACACGAAGCAGCACGGCCTGGAGTCGAATCTCTTCCTGGCCCCCGGGGAGGGGGACGTCGCGGAGGAGGGGGAGGCGGAGCCGAAGGAGATGGTGACCGGCCGCATCCGCCTGCTCGGCGAATGACCGCCCCCTCCCCGTTTGCCGACCGCCTTTGGCTGGCGCCCCTCACCGTCGGGGGAAACCTGCCCTTTCGCCGGCTCTGCGTGGAGTTCGGGGCCGAGGTCACGGTGGGGGAGATGGCGGTGGTCTTCAAGCTCCTCCGGGGCCGGAACAGCGAGTACGCGCTCCTGCGCAGCCACCCCGAGGAGCCCTTCTTCGGGGCGCAACTCGCGGACAAGAAGGCGGAGAGCCTGGCGGAGGGGGCGCGGCTGGCCGAATCACGGGGCGCCCGCTTCGTCGACCTCAATTGCGGCTGCCCCATCGACCAGATCACGCGGCGGGGCCTGGGGGCCAGCCTCCTCAAGAAGCCGGGCCGGCTCTCCCGGCTGGTGGGGGCCATGAAGAGGGCGGTCTCCGTTCCCGTGACCGTGAAGCTGCGGACGGGCTGGAAAGCGGGAAAGGAGAACATCTCCGAGCTGGCCCGCGCCTGCGAGGAGGCGGGGGCTTCGGCCATCGCCATTCACGCCCGGACGCGCGAGCAGCGCTACAGCAAGGCCGCGGATTGGGACCTCATCGGTCGGGTGGGGGCGGAGAGGGGCGTGCCCGTGGTGGGGAACGGAGACATCCTCACCCACTTCGAGGCCCGGATGCGCCGGGAACGTTCGGGCGTGGGCTCGATCATGCTGGCCCGGGGCGCTCTCATAAAGCCCTGGCTCTTCCGGGAGATCCGAGAGGGCCGGGGCTGGCAGCCCACTCCGGAGGAGCGCTTTGGCGTCCTTTGGCGGTTTGTGGAGCTCTTGCGCGAACACTTCCGCGACGATGAGAAGGGTCGGCGGCGGGCCCTGCGTTTCCTTGCCTGGCACCTGAACTTCTTCTGCCGCTACCAGCCGCTTCCGGAGTCGGAGTTCGGGGAACGCGCTCGCGAGCACCCCCTCATCCAGACCCGCTTGCTGCGGGGCGAGCCCGCCTCGCCCCTGGAGCGTCTACTCAACGACTCCCGCGCGGAGACGCATCAGCTCTTGAGCCGAGAGCTGCTCGAGGCCCAGAGCCGGGAGGAGGGACGCGAGCGCGCGCTGCGGCTCCAGGGCACGCTGCCGCCCGAGGCGAGTGAAGAGTCACTCCATCTGGCGCCCTCCCAGGTCGCGGGCTGACCGCCGGCCCTCCTCCCCTTCGTAGGGAACGACGGCCCGCCGCGCCTCGGGCGGCATATCCCGCTAACGCCGGGTCCGGGTCAGAGCCGCGCCGGGGGAGGCGGGGAGCCGTGATAAGTTGGGGGTTTCGGGAGGCCCGAAGTGTTTCGGCTCTGGCGAGGTCCGGGAGGCGGGCGGGAGGTGCTGAGTGTGGCCTACCCCCTGATCCTCGGCCACATGTCCTTCACGGTCCAGACCTTCATGGACCGCCTCTTCCTGACCTGGTACTCCCCGCAGGCGGTCGCGGGAGCGGTGACCGGTCTCTTCATGGTGTGGGCCCTCCTCGGTCTGTGCATCGGCACCGCCGAGTACCTGACCACCTTCATCGCCCAGTACTTCGGGGCGGGACGGCCGGAGCGTATCGGTCCTGTCCTCTGGCAGGGAGTCTACTTCTCGCTCCTGGCGGGGGTGATCATCGCCGCCCTCGCGCCCCTGGCGGGCCCCGTGTTCGCCCTCGCCGGCCACGCCCCCGCCGTTCAAGCCAACGAAGCTGCCTTCGCCGCCATCCTGATGACCGGGGCCTTGCCCATCGTGCTCATGGCCACCCTCTCCACTTTCTTCGCGGGTCGCGGAAGCACGCGCGTGGTCCTGCTCGTGAACATAGCTTCCACCCTCGTCAACATCGTTCTCGACTACGTCTGGATCTTCGGCAAGGCCGGCTTCCCGCGCGCGGGGGTCGCGGGTGCGGCCCGGTCGACGGTGATCGCCCAAGCGGTAGGGGCCGGCCTCTTCCTGGTCCTGGCCCTACGGGCCCCCATCCGGAAGCGCTACCGCACGCTCTCGGGCTGGCGCTTTGATCGCCAGCTCTTCCTGCGCCTCCTGCGCTTTGGCCTGCCCAGCGGCCTCCAGTTTTCCCTCGAGATCCTGGCCTTCGCGCTGTTCATGGTCCTCGTGGGGCGGATCAGCACCAACGCGCTGGCCGCCAGCGGGATCGCCTTCAACCTGAACATGCTGGTCTTCTTGCCCATGCTCGGCCTTTCCGTGGGGGTCTCTTCCCTGGTGGGCCGCTATCTGGGCGCCGAGCGGCCGGATCTGGCCGAGCGTGCCACCTGGTCCGCCTTCTGGATGAGCTCGACCTACATGTCCGCTTGCGGCCTGCTCTACCTGTTTGGGGGGCGCCTTCTGCTCGCCCCCTACGCCGCGGGCGCCGACCCCGTGAGCTTCGCCGGCGTGCAGCCCATCGCCGCGGTCTTGCTCCGGTTCGTCGCTCTCTACTCCATCTTTGACATGATGAACCTCATCTTCGCCGCCGGTCTCAAGGGAGCGGGGGACACGCTCTACCCGCTGGGCTTGACCGTGGTCTTGTCCTTGACGGCCATGCTGGGGCCCGGCTACGTGGCCTGCGTCCTCCTGGGGGGGGGCGTCTACGTGGCCTGGACGGCGGCCAGCGCCTACGTGATCCTGCTCGGCCTGCTCATGCTGCGCCGCT
>DATMQU010000587.1:0-8562 GCA_035566715.1 Vicinamibacteria bacterium | reverse complement strand
CCTCCGACCGCATCGGGCTCGTGATCTTTGCCGCCAAGAGCTTGACCAAGTCCCCCCCCACCACCGACACCGCGGTGCTCCTGCGCCAGCTCGAGGACGTGCACCTGGACATGCTGCCCGACGGCACCGCCATCGGCTCCGGCCTCGCCACTGCCCTCACCCGGCTGCGGCGCTCGCAGGCGAAAAGCCGCGTGATCGTGCTCGTGACCGACGGGTCCAACAACGCGGGGGAGATCGCGCCCCTGACCGCGGCCGACCTGGCCCGGGCCATGGAGGTCCGGGTCTACACGATCGGGGTGGGCCGGGGGGGAGAGGTCCCCATGCCCGTCCGCGCCCGCGATCCCGAAACCGGCGAGATCCGCGAGGTCACGGTGATGACGGAGGTGGACATCGACGAGGAGCTGCTGAAGGCCATCGCCGAGCGCACGGGGGGCGAGTTCTTCCGGGCCACCGACTCCGGATCCCTGCGCCGCATCTTCGACCGCATCGACAAGCTGGAGAAATCGGAGATCAAGATGAGCGCGTACCGACGGTACGGGGAGTGGTTCCCTCCCGTGCTCCTGGCCGCAATCGCCCTCCTCGCGGCCGGCGGTCTGGTCTGGGCGGGTGGGTTGCGGGTGGCGCCCGTCTAGGGTTGAGAACATGGTCTTCGCCTCTCCCCTCTGGCTGCTCGCGCTCCTGACCTTGCCCGCCCTCCTCGCGCTCGAGGTGTGGGCTACGCGCCGCGACCGGGAGCGCACCGCCCGCCTGGTGTCCCGGGCCCTCTGGGTGCGGGTCCTGCGCCGGCCCCCCGAGCATTGGCGCTTCCTCCGTCTCGGTTTGGTTCTCCTGGGCGCCGCGTGCCTCGTCCTCGCCCTGGCCCGGCCGCAGTGGGGGATCGTGCGGGAGAAGGTGGAGCGGGAAGGGGTGGACGTCGTGCTCGCCCTCGATACCTCCGGATCCATGGCCACCGAAGACGTTCCTCCCAGCCGCATGTTCCTGGCCAAGGCGGCCCTCCTCTCCCTGGTGTCGCAGCTGGAGGGTGACCGCTTCGGACTCTTGGCCTTCGAGAGCGAGGCCTACCCGCTCGTCCCCCTCACCCTGGACGCGGACGCGGTGGGGCTCTTCCTCGAGTCGGTCGAGCCCGGCATCGTCCCCTCGCCGGGCACCTCCCTGGGCGCGGGCCTGGTCCGGAGCCTCGAGCTCTTCGTGGACCGGGAGCGGCGGAACAAGGTGCTGGTCCTGGTCTCGGACGGGGAGGACCTGGAGGGCGAGGTCGAGGAGGCGGTGCGCCGCGCGCGGGCGGCGGGGGTGGTGGTCCACACCGTGGGCGTGGGCACCGAGGCCGGGCAGCCCGTGCCTGATTTCGACCGCGAGGGCCGACGGGTGGGGTTCAAGAAGGACGCCGCCGGCTCGGTGGTGATCTCGCGGCTGAATATGGCCACCTTGGAGAGCATCGCCCGGGGCACGGGCGGGCGTGCCTTCCGGATCACCTCCGCCGACACCAGCCTCTCCGCCCTCGCCTCCGCCATCGAGGGGATGGAGCGGAAGGCGCTGGCCGGCGAGTTCTCCTATCGGCGGAAGGAGCGCTTCCAACTGCCGCTCGCCGTCGGCCTTCTCGCCCTCGCCCTGGGCCTCGCCCTTCCTGGGCCGGGCCGACTCGGCCGGGGCCAACCGAGCGCGCGGGCGGCCGCGGCCGCGCTGCTGTACTTTTCTTTCCCTGTACTGGCCGCCGCCGCCCCAGATGCCCCCAAGCCCCCGCGCCCGTCCTCCCTTCTCGACGAGGTCCTGGTGCGGCCGCGGCGGCTCACGGCCCAGGGCCAGGCGGAGTACGAGCGGGGCAACCATCCCGAAGCGCTCTCCGCCTTCGAGGGGGTGGCGGGGATGCGCCCCCAAGACCCCCGCGCTCGCTTCAACCTGGCCGACGCTCTCTACCGCAACGGCAAATTCGAGGAAGCGGAGGCTCTCTTCCGCGCCCTGGGCCAGGGCGCGCCCTCGCCCCTCGCCCCCGCCGCCCGCTTCAACCTCGGCAACGCCCGCTTTCAGAAGCAGGACTACCGGGGGGCCATAGAGGCCTACCGCGACGCCCTGCACCTCGCTCCCGACGACGCGGAGGCGAAGCGCAACCTGGAGCTATCCCTGCGCGCGCTCAAGAAGGAGCAGGAGCAGAAGCCACCCGACCGCGGGGACGAAAAGGAGAAGAAGCCTGGGGAGGGCCAGAAGAACGAGCGCCCGGCCAATTCTCAAAAGAAAGAGGCGCCCCCACCCCGGACCCCCGAGCAGAAGCAGGAGGAGCGCTTCCGCCAGGAGACGGGCATGCCGAAGGAGCGGGCCATGCAGCTCCTGGACGCTCTCAAGGAGAACGAGAAGACCGAGCAGAAGAGGCTCCTGAACGCGCGGCGAGCGGAAAAGAAGCGCGGGAAGGACTGGTGAAGGCCGCGGTCTTTCTGATGCTCGCCCTGGCCGCCCCTGCTGCGGGGGCGGCCGCAGACACCGTGCGCTCCGAGGTCGACGCCCGCAAAGTGGGCCTCGACGACCGCCTCGAGCTCACCATCACCGTGGACGGGCAGCTTCAGGAAGAGGTCGCCCTCCCCTCCCTCCGGAACCTCCAGGTCGTGGGCGGGCCGAGCGTCTCCACCCAAATCTCGCTTGTGAACGGGACCCTCTCCCAGTCCAAGAGCTATACCTACGTCCTGCAGCCGGTCATGGTGAGCAAGGCGGAGGTCGGGCCCGTGCGCGCCCGCATGGCCGGGGGCGAGCGCACCGCCCCCGCCATCTCCATCGAGGTCGTGGCCGGCAGCATCCAGTCCCGCCAGCGCTCGCCCCGGGCCGCGGATCCCTTCTCCGCGGATCCCTTCTCGTCATTCTTCGGAGGCGTGCGGGGCCCGGAGCCCAAGCTCTTCGTCGAGGCCGTCCCCAGCCGGACCACGCTGCACGTGGGCGAGGCCCTGCTCCTCACCTATTACCTCTACACGCAGGCCTCGGTGAGCGACGTGAAGTTCGTGGAGGCGCCCCAGTACGCCGGCTTCTGGGCGGAGGACGTGGAGCGAGGGAGCACCCCGCCCGCCGGGGAAGGAGTCACGGTGGGGGGCGAGTCCTACCAGCGCTACCTCATCGTCCAGAAGCTGCTCTTCCCGACCCGTCCCGGCCGACTGACCCTCCCCGCCTCCACCCTCAAGCTGGGGATCCCGAGGCAGAGCTTCTTCGACCGCGGCTCGGTGGTGCAGCGGCCCACGCGCCCGGTGGTGGTGGTCGCGGAGGCTATCCCCGACGAGCCCGGCTTCTCGGGGGCGGTGGGCCGCTTCCAGGCCACCGCCACCCTCGACCGCTCCGCCCTGGCCCTCGGGGAAGCCGCCACCCTGCGCTTCCGCGTGGAGGGCAGCGGCAACCTCAAGTGGCTCGACCGCGCGCCCGAGGTGAGCCTGCCCGGGGCCCGGGTCTACCCGCCCCAGGTCAAGAGCGAGATCAAGGCCGAGCCCGGCGGGATGCGGGGGGCGAAGACGTGGGAGTTCGTGGTGGTGCCCCAGACGAGCGGCACGCTGGAGATCCCGTCCCTGGCCTTCTCCTACTTCGATCCCCAGGTGGGGCGGATCCTCCGCGCCCAGACACCCGCACTTCCCCTCCAGGTGGGGGGCGGGATGACGGCCGGGGAGGCGCCCGCCCCTTTGGCCGCGGCCAAGGGGGCGGCCGCGTCGCTCGCCCTGCGCGCGGACCTCGACCCCGCCCAGCGGCGGCTTCCCGCCCTGAGCGGCTCCTCCCTGGCCCTCATCGCGGGCGTGGGCCTTCTCGTTCACGTCGGGATCTGGGCCGCGGCGCGCTGGCGCGAGCGCGGCCCGCTCGGGGAAGGCCGCTCCGCCCCGCGGCGGAGCGCGCGGGCCGCCCTGCACGCGCTGGAGCGGGCAGGCGCCGGCGGCCTGACCAAGGAGGCCGCGGCCACCCTCATCGAGAAGACGCTGCACGACGTGTTCGGGTCTCTCGAGGGGGAGGAGGATGGGGAGCGCGTTCGGGCGGCCCGCGCGCTCCTCGAGGAGGTCGAGTTCGTGCGCTACGCCCCCCAGCTCGGCGACTACACGGAGACGATCCGTGACCTGGCGGCGCGCGCGCGGGAGGTGGTGCGGCGGTGGGCCTGAGGCTGGTCGGGCTCCTCTCCGCGGCGGGGCTCGTGGCGGGGGCCGCCGCCGCCGGTGGCGTCCCCGGGGGGGAGCGCTTCCGGGAAGCCAACGACCTCGCCCGCGCGGGGGACTACCCCAAGGGAATCGCGCTATACGAGGAGCTGGCGGCGGGGGGGCAGGAGAGCGCCTCCCTGTACTGGAACTGGGCCCAGGCGGCAGCCGCCCGCGGCGCTCCCGGCGAGGCCCTCTGGGCACTCCTGCGCGCCCGCGATCTGGACCCTGGGGACCGAGCCGTGGCCCGCGAGATCGAGCGGCGGCGGGAGGCCTCGAACCTGGACCCGGCGGAGATCGCGCCCGACCTCTGGGCGGGCTGGGCGCGGTCGTCCCGCCGTTACCATCTCGACCTCTTGGGCGCGCTCCTGGTGCTCCTTTCGGTGCCCCTCCACGGCGCCGTCCGTCTCCGGCCCGGAGCCCGGGGAGCCACCGCCCTCCTCGGGCTCGCGCTCTCCTTGGGCCTCGTCCTGACTCTAGGCTCCGCCGCGTCGTCCCTCACCCGCCCGGTCGGGGTCGTGGTCCGGCGCGGTGCGACCCTCCTGGACGCGGCCTCGCCCACGGCCGAGACCCTGGGTACGCTGCGGGAGGGCGAGGTCGTGCCCATCCTGGAGGGGAGCGGCGACTACGTGCGGGTCGAGGATTCTTCGGGGGCGCGGGGTTGGGCCCTGGCGCCGGATGTAAGGCGCCTGCAGGGGCCTATTGCACCGTCCCGCTGAAGGGGTGGGTGACCTGGACGGGCGCGGGCGACGCGTGATGGTGGATCATCCGCCATCCCTGCGGGGTCTGGCGGAAGAGGTTGGTGGCCTGGGCCACCGCCAGGCCCACGTCCTCCTGGCTCTGGGCCGTGATGTTTTCGGTGCAGGAGACCACGGCTAGCTCGCCGAAGCTCTCGATGTGGACGGCGGTGGGCGTGACCCGGATCCAGCGGGTGTGGGCGAAGATCTGCTCCCAGGACTGGCGCACCGCGTCCCAGCCCACGAGGGCGTCCCAGCCTGGGTGCACGCAGTGCACCCAGCCTTCATGGAGCCAGAGCCCGTCCATGGCCTTGAGGTCCAGGTCTTCCAGGGCCCTGTAGAAGAGGTCGTTGGCCTGCCGGACGGCTTCCGACTCGGCGTGCGTCGAGGATACGGACTCTCTCATCTCCCCATTGTAACCGATGCGGGCGGCCGGCCGCGGAGGGGGTTTACAATGACGTCCATGGCCACGCTGACCGCGGCGGGGGAGTTACGGGCTACGGCCACGCTCCATTCCTGGATCGGCAACCGCGAGGTCGAGGGGCGGGCGGGGCGGCGGGGCGCGGTGAGCCCGGCCACGGGTCTCACATTTGCGGAGACGAGCCTGCTCGACGCCGAGCAAGCCGCGTCCGCGATGGCCGCGGCGCAGGCGGCCTTCCCGGCCTGGAGCGGACTCTCCTTCGGGGAGCGCCGGAAGGCCCTCCTCCGGTTGCGCGCGGCGGTCCTGGAGGAAGCGGACGACATCGCCCGCCTCATAGCCCAGGAGCAAGGCAAGCCCGCGGCGGAGGCCATTGCCGTCGAGATCTTCCCCGCCCTGGAGGCGCTCAAGCACCTGGCCCTGCGCGCGGAGGACGTGCTCCGCGAGGACGCGGTCGAGAGCGAGGTGCTGCTCTTCGCCCACAAGGAGTGCCGTCTCCTCTACGCCCCCCTGGGGGTCGTGCTCGTCATCACCCCCTGGAACTACCCCTTCGCGATCTCCCTCTCCGGCGTCACCACCGCTCTCGCCGCGGGGAACACGGTCGTCCTGAAGCCCGCCCCCGCCACCGCCCTGGTCGGGCTGCGCGTCGGGGCCCTCTGCCGGAAGGCGGGGATCCCGGACGGGGTCGTGAACGTGGTGAGCGTGGACGACGCCCTCGCCCCCGCGCTCGTGGAGGACCCGCGCGTGGCCAAGGTCGTCTTCACGGGCAGCGTGGCCACGGGGAAAAGGGTGATGGTGTCGGCGGCCCGAAACCTGACCCCGGTGATCCTGGAGCTGGGGGGCAAGGACCCCGCCGTCGTGTGCGCGGACGCCGATCTGGACCGGGCCGCCCGCGGCGTCGTCTGGGGCGCCTTCGTCAACTGCGGCCAGACCTGCGCTTCCGTGGAGCGGGTCTATGTGGAGAAGGCGGTGGCCGAGCCCTTCATTGCCCGCGTCGTGGAGGAGACGCGCAAGCTCCGGATGGGCGATCCCGCGGGCGGGGAGGTGGAGCTGGGGCCGCTGACCCTGGAGCGCCAGCGCCGGATCGTGGACGAGCACGTGGAGGAGGCGAAGGCCAAGGGGGCCCGCGCCCTGACCGGAGGCGCGCGGCCGCCGGGGCCGGGCTACTTCTATCCGCCCACCGTCCTCACCGGGGTCGACCACTCGATGCGGGTCATGCGGGAGGAAACTTTCGGCCCCGTGCTGCCCATCATGGCCGTGGAGTCGGTGGACGAGGCCATCGCGCTCGCCAATGAGAGCGAATACGGCCTCACCGCCAGCGGCTGGACTCGCGATCCCGCCACCGCCCGCCGGCTCCAGGAGCGGCTGGCCGCGGGAGTGGTGACCATCAACGATTGCGTCTCCAGCTACGGCGAGCCCACCGCCCCCTGGGGCGGGATCAAGAAGAGCGGCTTCGGGCGGACCCACGGCCTGGCCGGGCTCCGGGAGATGGTGCAGGTGAAGTACGTCACCACGGACCGGAGCCGCCGCCCCGCCCTTTGGTGGTTTCCCTACGGGGCCGCCTACCAGCGCCTGATGGAGGTCTCCAACCGGGCCCTGCACGGGTCGTCGCTCTGGATGCGGCTCCGCAACCAGGTCGCGCTCGCCCGCTTCTCGCGCTTCTGGCGGCGGGTCGACCTGGGGAGCCTTCTCAAGAACATCGACAAGCTGGTCTGACCAGCGGTTCTCTCATGGCGGTATCGGGCTCGCAGCTCTCGGCCTCGAAGCGGCCCAAGTGGCAGTTCATCACGGTGGGGGTCTTCCTCATCGTGGTGGCGGTGGCCCTCACCGTGTTCTGGGTGCTGGGGGTGCCGGACCGGTCGCATGTCCCCGCGGAATTTGCGACCCTGCGCTGGGTCATCTACCTCCTGGGCTCCGTCCTCTTCCTGCTCCTCATCGCCGGCCTCGTGCTCATCGTGATCCTCCTCCTGCGCGAGGTGCGTCTCAACGAGCGCCAGTCGAACTTCGTGAGCGCGGTGACCCACGAGCTGAAGACCCCGGTGGCCTCCCTCAAGCTCTACCTGGACACTCTTCAGCTGCGGGACCTGCCGGAGAGCCGGAAAGAGGATTTCTATCGGACCATGCACCAGGACCTGGACCGCCTCCACGCCACCATCAACAACGTTCTGAACGCTGCCATGTACACCGACCGTCCGGTGGTGGACCCCCAGCCCCTGGACCTGGCCAAGCTGGCCCGGCGCGCCATAGAGCTGACCCGGACCCGCCACCAGCTCCCCCGGGAGGCCATCCAATACGACGGCCCCGAGAACCTGATGATCCGCGGCAACGCCCAGGCCCTGGAGACGGCCGTGCTCAACCTCCTCGACAACGCGGTCAAGTATTCGAAGGACCGGGTGGAGGTGCAGGTGGAGGTGAGGGCGGATGGGGACGGGCAGGCCCAACTCCGGGTGCGGGACCACGGCGTGGGGATGAGCCGCGCCCAGTTGCCGTTCATCTTCAACCGCTTCTACCGAGTCGGCTCCGAAGCCCGCCGCAGCCGCCCCGGCACCGGGCTGGGCCTGTTCATCGTGCGCTCGGTGGTGAAGGGGCACCGGGGCACCGTCTCCGCGGACAGTCCCGGCCCGGACAAGGGCTCGACCTTCACCCTCACCCTTCCCGCCCTCTCGGAGACGACACCCGAGGCCGACCATGTCTAGGGTCCTCGTCGTGGAAGACGAGGAGCACCTGGCCACGGGGATAAGGTTCAACCTCGAGCTCGAAGGCTACGACGTGGAGGTGGTGGCGGACGGAGGGGAGGCCTTCGCCCGCCTGGCCGGCACCGGTCCCCCGGATGCCCAGGCGTTCGACCTCGTGATCCTGGACGTGATGCTGCCCGGGATGGGCGGGTTCGAGGTGGCGGACCGGCTGCGCAAGGCCGGCAACTTCACGCCCATCCTGATGCTGACCGCCAAGAGCCTGCCCCAGGACGTCGTTCACGGCCTCGAGGTGGGGGCGGACGATTACCTCCCGAAGCCGTTCGACCTGCCCGTCCTCCTGGCCCGGGTCAAGGGGCTGATCCGGAGGCGGGACTGGGCCCGGGGCGGGGGAGGGGAGCTGGAGACGGCCCGGATCGGCCAGACGGAGGTGGACTTCCGGACCTTCGAGCTCAAGAGCCGGGGCGGAACCATCCACCTCACCCTCCTCGAGGCGATGCTGCTAAAGCTGCTCGTCCAGAACGCGGGCCGCATCGTCTCCAAGGCCGAGATCCTGGAGAAGGTCTGGAACG
>DATMQU010000586.1:0-3251 GCA_035566715.1 Vicinamibacteria bacterium | reverse complement strand
ACGAGGCGGCGGGGGGGGGCCTCGGGCAAGCGGTCCTGGATGGTCTCTGGGACCTCGTGTGGGCGGGAGAGGTCACCAACGACAACCCCGGCGTGCTGCGCGCTTTCTTGGGCGCGCGAACCGGACGCCAGTCGCACCGATCCCGGATCGCGCCCCTGCGCTCGCGCCGGCCGTCCGTGCCCAGCGCGGCCGGCCGCTGGAGCCGGCTCGCCCCCCCGCGGGGCGCCCCGCCCAGCCCCGCGGAGCGAGCCCTGGCCCGGGCCGAGCAGCTGCTGGCCCGCCACGGTGTTTTGACCCGCGACGCCATCCTGGCCGAGGAGGTGCCGGGCGGCGTGGCCACGCTCTATCCCGTGCTCCGGGCGCTCGAGGAAGCGGGCCGCATCCGGCGCGGCTACTTCGTGGCCGGCCGGGGGGGGTCCCAGTTCGCCCACCCGGAGGCCCTCGAACTCCTCCGGGCCCGGCGCGACGCCGGGGACGAGGGGGCGCCCCCGGCGGCCGTGCTCGCGGCCACGGATCCCGCCAACCCCTATGGGGTGGCCCTCCCCTGGCCGCGCGTGGACGGCGCCCGGCTCGCCCGCGCCGCGGGCGTTCACGTGGCCCTGGTGGATGGACTCCTCCTGGCCGTCCTCGGCAAGGGCGAGCGCGAGATCACGACCTTCCTCCCCGAGGACGAGCCGGGCCGCTCGCGCGGGTTGCGGGCCCTGGCCCTCGCCCTCGCCGGGTGGGCCGCCCGCACCGGCCGTTCCGGCCTCGGCTGGGGCGCCCCCGACGGGCGGCCCCTGGCCGAGAGTCCGCTCGCGCCTTATCTCGTGGAAGCCGGGTTCACCCGGTCGGGGCCGGGCTTCAAGATGGTCGGGGCGGCTCCGCCGGGGGACGTCCCCCTGGCCGAGGGGTGAGGGGCGCGCTCAGGGTTTGGGCTCGCCCTCGCTCAGCTGCCCGATGAAGGCGAGCGGCTCGCCTTCGCTGACGGGCGGTGTCGCCACCACGTAGAGCACCTCCCCCGCGAAGGGGGCTCGCACCTCGTGCAGGAGCTGGCCGAAGGGATCGGTGAGGCGGCCGATCAGGGCCCCGCTGGCCACGGACTGCATCTTGTCCACCGTGGGGTGCCACACTCCGCTCGCGGGCGCGGTCAGGACGCGGGTGGGATCGATCCAGAGGGGCTTCTCCACCCGCACGGAGGGAGCGTCCATGATCTTGAGATGGGCGATGAGGGAGAGCGCCCCCGCCTCCTGGGCGCCCACGGAGGCGGCGTCGGTCAGTCCCATCCCCCCCGACTCCACGGTGATGGCGGGCTTCCCGCGCAGGACGGCGGTGTTGGAGGTGTAGAGGCTGTGCGCGGGGTCCCGGGGCCGTTCCCGGTCGACCACGATGTGGTCCAGGCCGAAGGCCAGGGCCAGCTCCTTTCCCGCCGCGTCCCGCTCCGGGTTCCCGCTCACCTGCCAGTAGGAGTAGGGGCGGAGCGACTCGTTCCCGTCCCCGCAGTGCAGGTCCGCGAGGTGGGTGGCCTTGTCGATCACCTCTCGGGTGATGCGTTCGGCGATCCGCTCGCTGATCGTGCCCTCCGCCCGGCCGGGGTACACGCGGTTCAGGTTCTTCCCGTCCGGCCCGTAGTAGATCCGCCGGCCGTAGAAGGTGGGCGGGTTCGCCATGTGCACGAGGATCACGGCCCCGCTCATGCGCTTGGGGTCCAGCCGGGGGCGCAGCCGCTGGAGGGCAATGATGGAGGTGTACTCGTAGCCGTGGGTCCCCGCCACGAGGGCCAGTACCGCTCCTGGCCTCGCTCCGTTCACGACCGTGACCGGGATCCGGGTCCCGGGGTCGACCCCGTCGGGGACGATGAGCCATCCCGACACCGCTTCCCCGGGCTGGGCGGTGACGGTCCCGACGGTCAGGGGGGCCTGGGCCCGCGCCCGGGCCGGGATAAGGGCGAAGAGAGCGAAGACGAGGAGGAGGAAGCGCTTCATCATAGGTTTCAGGCCCGGACGAGGGTGGCCCCCCAGCTCATGCCCGCCCCAAAGGCGACCAGGAGCACGAGGTCGCCCGGTCGGATGCGGCCTCCCCTGGCGCACTCGTCCCACAGGAGGGGGATGGTGGCGGCGGTGGTGTTTCCGTAGCGCTCGATGTTGTGGACGATCTTTTCCTCGGGGATGCCAAGGGCTTTCTGGCAGTACTCGTTGATCCGCTTGTTGGCCTGGTGCATAAGGACCATGGCCAGGTCGTCCACGCGGACCCCGTTCCGCTTCAGGATCTCCTGCGAGACCTCCATCATGTGGGTGGTGGCCATCTTGAACACGTGGCGCCCGTCCATGACCGGGATATGCTCGCCCAGCCGGAACTGCTCGGGGTCGGTGTACGGGCGGCGGGCAAAGCCGGTCCCCGGGACGTAGAGCTTATCGTAGTCCGCGCCATCGGTGTACAGGATCTGATCCACGATCCCGCGCTCGCCGTCCGCGGCCGCTCTCAGGACCACGGCCGCGGCCGCGTCGCCGAAGAGGACGGTCAGGTGGCGGAAGCGGGTGTTCCAGGCGAACTCCTCGGGGGTGGGGGGGACGTCGCCCTGGCCGTACATATAGTCCCAATTGGCGGACGTCCAGGGCATGAATCCGCTGTGGATCTCCGCTCCCACCAGGAGCCCCGTCTTCGCGAGCCCGGCCCGGATGTGGGCGTCCACGAGCTGGAGCCCGTACAGGAAGCCCACGCACTGCTGCCGGATGTCGAAGCAAGGGATGGCCTTGAGGCCGAGCTTCTTCTGGAGGATCCCCCCGTTGCCCGGGAAGTAGTGGTCGGGGGTCATGGTGGCGAAGACCACGAGGTCCACCTCCTCCCTTCCCACTCCTGCCCGCTCCAGAGCGCGTCCCGCCGCTCCCGCCCCGAGATCGGAGGTGGCGGTCCCCCGCTCCACGTAGTACCGCGTCTTGACCCCGCTCCGCTCCTGGATCCATTCGTCGCTGGTGTCCATGATCCGGGCCAGCATCGAGTTGGTGACCTGGACGGGCGCGATCTCGCTGCCGCTGCCGACGATGACGGCTCGTGCCATGGAAACCTCCGGGCGCCGCAGGGCGCGGGCTCCCCCAGAGAGCGACATTCTAAACCTGCGGGCAGGCGGGGGCGAGTGCACGTCTTGGGAACCAGCCCTTGCTTTTGTAGGGAGGGGCGGTCTATGGTGCGGGCGTGCTGAAACGCGGCGAAATCGCGCCCGACTTCGCGGTGGGGAAGCTCACCCTCTATGAGATGCTCGCGGAGCGGTCGGC
>DATMQU010000585.1:0-4161 GCA_035566715.1 Vicinamibacteria bacterium | reverse complement strand
CCGACCCCAGCGGGAGCTGGCCGTCGGGCAGGGGAGCGTTGATGTTGCGGGAGCGGAGCAGGCGCCGGCCCTGGGAGGCGATGAACGTGCCCGTGACGGTGAAGTTGGCGGGGAGCTGTTGCTCGAGGCTCAGGGACGACTGGATGGTGTAGGGAGCCTGCAGGTCGGGGGCGGCCCGCCAGGTCGTCTGGGGAAGAGCGAAGGCGGCGAGGTCCTGCGCCGAGGGCAGGCTCACGACGTTGCCATTTTCGTCGAAACGGATCCGGTCGAGAACCGCGGGGTCGCTCACCAGGTACTGCTGCTCAAGGATGCCGTTGAACCGGCGGGCCCGCAGCGTGAGGTCCTCCCCGAAGCGGTCGTAGAAGAGGCCGAAGCCGCCGCGGATCACGGTGCGCGGCTGGCTGGAGGCGCTCTTGGTGAGGGGGGACCATGCGAAGCCCAACCGGGGGGCCAGATTGAGCCGGCTGTCGATGTTGTTTTGGGTCTCGTAGCGCAGCCCGACGCTCAGGAGCAGATCCGGGCGCAGGCGCCAGTCGTCCTGCACGAAGGGGGCAAGGTCCCATTGGCTCACCTGGGCCTGGGGGTCCCCCCCCACGATCTGGAATTGGCTGGCGCCGCCGCCGAGACGACGAATGTCCGCGGAAGTGAACCCCAACCTCTGGAGGACCAGCGTCCGCTGAAAGCGCTCGATGCTGGTGAGGGGCGTCAGGAGGGGGCGCCCGTCCGCGCCCAGAACGGGCTGGTTGTTGGCGTCCAGGACGGGGCCGAGGCCAGGCGCAAAGAGCACGCTCCCGCCGAAGCCCTGGCGAGCGAGGTCGGTCTCGCTCACCGTCCGGAGGCGCGCCCCCGCGCGCAGCGAGTGTTTCCCCAGAGTCCAGGAGGTCATGTTTTGCAGCTCCCAGCGGTGCTGGTCGTTGAAGGAGGGCCCCACCTGGGCCCCCCCCCCGGTGAAGGCGTCCTGGACCTGCAGGGTGGGAACCAAGTCGTCGCCGTTCTTGGTCTGGTGTTCACTCCAATAGCGCAGGCGCGTCTCGCTGATCACCTTTCCGACCACCGCCGTCTCCGTGACCTGGAAGGTGTGCTGCTTCCCCGAGGTGCTGTAGGCGCGCGACGGCAACGAGAAGCCGCCGATTCCCGCTTGATCCTGCCCGGATGAGGTGTAGGTGTAGCGGGCACTGAGGCTGTGCGCTTGACTCACTTGCCAATCGAGACGAGGGCTGAAGGTGGTGCGCTGCTGGGGGGTGACCACCGCCTGGCTCAGGGGGACGATTGTGAGTGTCGGGTCAAGAACAGCGGCGTTGATGATCTGATTGTCGTTCACGTCCCGCCGGTCGAAGTCCAGGAAGAAGGAAGCCTTCCCGGCCACCAAGGGCCCGGCCAGATTGCCGCTCCAGTTCCGGCGCTGGTAGGGCGGCTTGTTGGGGGCGAAGGGATTCCGGCTGTTCAGGCCATCGTCGTTGAAGCGGAAGGAGGTCTCGGCGCGGAGTTGGTCCGTACCGGCCTTGGTGAAGATCTCGATGCGGCCGAAGCCGAGACGGTCGTACTCGGCGGAGAAGGGGTTGGCGTTGATCCGGATCTCACGGATGGAGGACTTGGGGGGGGTCCGACCGCCTGTGAAGCCGTCCACGAAGATCTGCCCTCCGTTGGGCCCCGCCGCCGGACCGGCGAGGGCCTGGAGGGCCTCGACCATGTCGTCGGGGTCGTCGGGTAGGGCATCGAGGTCCTCTCCCTTGATGATGATGGCTCCCGCGTTGTTCTCGGGCTCCAGGCTGAGGGCGGGCGTCGTCTCCTTCACGGTTACGGTCTCGCTCACCGGAGCCACGGCGAGCGGAACCTCGAGGGAAGTCGTGCGCCCGGCGGACAGCCGAACCGAGGGGTTGGCATAGGGCGTAAAGCCGTCCTTGGTCACGTCGACCGCGTAGCGCCCCGGCACCAGCCCGACCAGGTTGTAAACGCCCCCCGAGTCTGTGGTTCCCTCCTTCGCCCCCTTCGGTCCCGTGGCCCGAACGGAGGCCCCCGCGATCACCCCCCCCGTGGCGTCGGTGACGCGGCCCGTGAGCGTCGCCGTCGAGGGGTTGTCCTCCGCCCTCGCCGCCCCCGCCGTGAGAACCAGGGCGAGGGCGGCAATAGTCGCCGGGGTCGTTCTCATGGTAGGCCCATGCCCAGCTCCATGAGGTCGACGGGAAGGCCGATGTCGGCCCCTCGCGGCCGGCCGGGGCGGGCCGGCGGCAGGAGGGCTTCCAGCCCCGCCACCAGGGTGATGGCATTGAGTCGCGCCGCGTCGCCCCCCTCCGTGCTGGAGACCAGGATCCGGTCTCCCGCCTTGAGATCGGCGAGGGTGGTTGGGGGAAGCCGCTCGAGCAGGTCTTCGGGTCCGGCGCCGGGGCTCCGCGGCCCCCGCCGCTCCCCCTCGCTGGCTCCCCCGGCCGGTCCTTCCCGGGCGCGGACCAAGCGCGCCGCCACCTCGGGCGGAAGACGCCGCACGCGGGCGTCCGGCCCCACCGCGACAGCCAGTTTCTTTCCCGACCCCTCGTCGCGCAGCGTGAGCTCGCTCCGTCCGGCGTCGACGGCGACGACCGCTCCGAAGACGGTGCGGAAGGTGCCGAAGACGATCTGCTCCGCCACCAGGCGGGCCCCGTCCAGGCTGCGCTCGCCTAGGGCGCGGAGCTGGTCGTCGACCCGCACCTCGTTGAGAGCGCTCGGCCGGGCGTCGCCGAACTTGACGGAGTCGGGCGCATACCGCCGGAAAGCGACCTTGCCGCTGCCCGTCTCGACCACCAGGATCGGCGCGGAGGCGGCCCGGCCAACCTGGAGAGTGATCTCGCCCTTCGCGGGGTCGATTGCCTTGACCACTCCCAGCACGCCGCGGCGGCGCCATTGCGCCCGATCCTCCTCCTGCTTGTGGGCGATGTCGTCGCGGGTCATCAAGACCACTTGGCGGGCCACGAGCGACCCCTTGTCCCCGGACAGGACGCCCCGCACCATGACGCGGTCTCCCTGCGCGATCTGCTCGAGACCGAGGGGGGTCGCGTCGGCCAGCGTGGTGGCCCCCGGTTTGGTGCGCAGGAGAACGGCACCCTCCGGGACCGTCACCAGGACGGAGCCGCCGCTGTCGGACTTGACCGTCAAACTCCGGGCGGCGGCATCGACGGCGGTGGCCTCCCCAACCAGGTAGTCCGGCTTTTTGTCCGCGCCTTGGCCGTGGAGGGGAGAGGCCAGGATGAGGACAAGACTCCCCCAGGAGGCGATGCCTGCCCGAACCAAGAGTCCTTGACGGTTCAGCATTCTGGAGCGCGAGGCGGGAAGCGGAGTTGCCAAGCTCAGAAAGGAGAGACCGGCTCCCGGCTCCCGGGGTTTAGGGACGGGGGTCGGATCCGGAGGACGGCGCCTCTCGCCCGGGTCGTCACTCCGCGGCCGCGACGTCATAGACCCGACGGACCGTCACCGGGCCAAAGGACCGTCCTTCGAGGCGGAGGATCACCACGAGCTGCTTCCGATCCGCCGAGAGGCCGAGGGTCTCCGTGACGCTCGGCCCCCGGTCCCGCTTGGTCTCGACGATCAAGTGACCGTTGTCCCACCGGGTCTTGACCTCGCCGCCCGTATCCGTCTTGTACTTCTGTCCGTCCGGGTGGAGCGTGCGCAGGCGACCGTCCTTTTCGAGAACCGCGATCTCGGCCTCGGTATGGGTGATCGTCATCTCGGCCGGGCCTTCGAGGAGACTGCTCAGGGTATCCGGGGAGTCTGCCGGGGGGCGAGCGCCGCCACCGCCTCCGCCACCCATCCGCCCGCCGCCACGGCCGCCCCCGTAACCGCCACCACCTCGGTGACCGCCCCCGGAGCCGCCCCCGCCGGGGCCGGAGCCTCCGGCCTGCCGCCCCGCCATCGCCTCGTTCACCTTCTTACGGGCGTCCTCGCTCTGCTCCGGGTTGAGGCGCCACCGCCCGGACAGGCTCGCATGTTCGGCCGCCTCGGGAGAGGGCGGAGGGCCTTGCGCGGGTCCCGCTGCTGCCGCCGCCAGCGTCACCGTCAGGATGAGTAGCCGGTCCATAGTCTTGCCTCCCGGGATGGGTTCCCGCGTCCGTTCAACACTCCAGTAGACCCGTGGCGGGGTGCGCAAGTCATTAAAGCACCGCAAAATACGTGTTAAACCCGTAAAGTCCT
>DATMQU010000584.1:0-22886 GCA_035566715.1 Vicinamibacteria bacterium | reverse complement strand
CCGGAAGACCGCCTCTCCGCTGTCGGGGTCCTTGAGCGGCAGCAGCTTCTTTCGGATCTCCTCTTGAAGGGCGGAGTACTCCGTCCCCGCGGACACGATCCCTTGGGACTCGCGGCCCCGGAGGTTGAAGTAGATCTGGCCCAGGCCCACCGCGTAGGCCCGGGTCTGGGTCCAGTCGACACCCTCCCAGAAACGCCCGCGTCCGAAGAGGTCTTGGAGCTTCTTCTCCGTGCTCTGCCCGTGGAAAACCATGTAGCCGTTTTTCACCAGCCAGGTGTTCAGGTTGACCTCGCGGCGGAAGGAATGAAAGCCGTGGTCGGACATGACCATGAAGACCACGTCCTTTGGGACTTTGGCGAGCAGGCGCCCGACGAGGTCGTCCGCCCGGCGGTAGATCTTCTCGATCGCGTCTCCGTAGCGGGCGGCGAGGTCCTTGTCGTACATGGGGTGCTTGGGGTCGATGAGCCTCCACATCATGTGGGAGATGCGATCGGTCGTCTCGATCGCGGCCACGAAGAGGTCCCAGTCATCCTGCTTCAGGCTCTCCAGGATGATCTTCTCCCGGTCGTCCATGGCGCGGTCGGAGTCGTAGAGGAACTCGGCCTCGCTCAGGCGCCCCTCGTTGAGCGGCTTGTCCGCAGACTCCGCCCAGCCCAGCGTGCGGTAGAGGCCGATCTTCTGGGCGAGCGCCGGCGCGAACCCGTCGGGCTTGGAGATGGGCAGGGGTGGGTTGCGGGGGTCCATGTTGACGGGGGAGGCGTAGAGCTGCAGCTCCCGGTCGGCCCGGATGACGTGGAACTGGGTCATGCCGTGGACGCTCAGGAACAGGTTGATCTTGAAGGTGAGGGGCACCCAGGGGCTCCACTCCCCGGCCTTGAGCTTGAGCGTCCGGCCCTGGATCTCAATTTCCGCCTCCCCCGAGCCGTCTGTCCAGCGCACGGCAACGGGAAGGTTGATGTCCTTGCCCGTGGCGAGCTCCTCCAAACGCGCGGTCTCCTTGTCGCTGAGGCCGCCCGCCTTGCTCTTCTTCTTGAGGGCCGCCTCCTCCTGCTTCAGGACCGGGTTCTCGGGCCCCTTGAGCACGGTCTGGGCCTGGCCCCCGTCAAAGAGGAGTCGCCTCAGGAAGCCCCCGAACTCGGTGTTTCCTTCCTCAAAGGAAGACAGGTCCGTGGCCCAGTAATAGAAGGTGCCGAGCGTCCCCCTGAGGTCGGGAAGGGGCAAGCCACCCAGGAGGTCGCCCCCGGCCACCTCCTCGGGCGGGAAGGTGACGGGTACGGTCAGGACCACGCTCCGAACCCCGTCGTTGGCGGCGTGCACCCAGAACGAGGTCCCTCCGCGAGTCGAGACCACCCGCGGCCTCTTTGTGGGAATGAGCCCCCACAGGAACTGGGGCGGCTCCTTCCGGATCATGTTGAAGTCGGGCAAGTAGGTCTGAAAGTCGCGGATCAGGAAATCGTAGATGTTGTGCTTGCCGGGGTTCACGCCGGTGGCGAAGCTGGACCACGCGGTCGGGGACTCCGAGGGCTGGGTGGAGCCAAGCGTCGAGAACGTGCCGCTCTCCGCCAGCCGCTTGAGGTTCGGAAGCTTGCCCTCGTCCATGTACTTTCGGGCCAGCGTCGGGTCCATGCCGTCGAACCCGATCACGAACACGCGCTGCTTGGTCCGGCGGAGAGGTTTGCCGCCGGGACGGGACGAGCAAGAAGAGCCGGCCAGGACTAGAGCGAGGCCCGCGAAGGTCAGGGCGGCGCGGCGAAGGATGGAGAGCGATGGCAAGGGCACCTCTTTCGAGCGGATGAAAGAACGACTCTCCGGATTGTAGCTGAGGGGTCACACGTTCCGGTAGAAGCGGGAGCGCCTCAAGTAAGATTGCGAGATGCGGCAAACGAGCGGGTCGGTGCTCTGCCCGTCCTGCGGCTCCCTGGTGGGTGTCCGGGACGAGAAGTGCCTCATCTGTGGCCGCCGGAATCCCGGCCTTTGGGGCTTCACCGCCCTATTGAGGAGGCTGGGCGACGACCTGGGCTTCGTCCCCGTAGTGCTTTGGGGCTGCGGCGCGCTCTACATCGCCACCCTGGCCGCTGATCCAGAGGGGATCCGCATGGGGGGCTTGCTCGGCTTCCTGTCGCCGAGCGCGGAGAGTCTCCTTCGGTTCGGGGCCAGCGGGGCCTTCCCCGTGTTCCGGCGCGGGCGCTGGTGGACGGTGCTCTCCGCGGGCTGGCTGCACGGCGGAATCCTGCACATTGCCTTCAACATGATGTGGGTGCGCGACCTGGCCCCCGCCATCGCCCATCTCTACGGCCCCGCCCGCACGGTCATCATCTACACCGTCGCCGGCACCACCGGTTTCCTGGCCAGCAGCCTGGCCGGCCGTTACCTCTTCTTCATGCCTTGGTTCCTGCGGGGGGCTGGCCTGACCATCGGCGCCTCCGCGTCGATCTTTGGCCTCCTCGGGGCCCTGCTCTATTACGGCCGCCGAGGGGGGAGCCGGCTCATCAGCCAGCAGGCGAGGAGCTGGGCCCTGACCGGCCTTCTCTTCGGCTTCGTCATGCCCGGGATCGACAACTGGGCCCACCTCGGCGGTCTGGCCGGCGGGTACCTGACCGCGCGCTGGCTCGACCCCCTCCTTCCCGAGAGGGGCGACCACACGACCCTGGCCCTCATCTGTCTCCTGCTGTCGGCGGCCTCCATAGTGGCGTCGATCCTTCTCTAGGTCTCTTTGGGGAGAGGGCGCAGGGGAGCACGCTCTCAACGGCCCAGAGTGTGGGCGGGTTCGGGATCTGCCCGCCCTCGTCTCAGGCGCCGGGAGGGGCCTTGGGTCGGCGGTTCCGCGTCTTCTCCGGGGCCTCGCCGGAAGGGGCCTCAAGCGTGTCGGGACCGGGAGGAGGGGGCGCCGGCTTGACCACGCGCGTGTAGGCGGAGGAGAGCCCGGAGACACGCGTGGCCCCATCCCCGCTCTTCCGACGGCGGGCGGACCGAACGTCGCCGATGGGGATGAGCGTGGCCTCCACGGGCGGAAAGCGCCCCGCGGGGTCGGTCTCCTTAACAAAGGAACCGGGGAACAGCACGTTCACGTAATGCTTCAGGGTCAAGTTGGTGGGGCCGTAGCCCTTGTCGTAGAGGAAGTGCTCGCAGGCCTCGCCCATCTCCCCCGCGGACGTGAAGCGGTGGCCGGGATCGCGCTGCAGGGCCCGCCGCAGGATGGCGATGACGCCGTCCGGGATGGCGGGGTTCTTCGAGCGGGGGGAGGGGATGGGTGCGGACACCACCTGCTCCAGCACCTCCGCCGTGCTCCCGCCCCGGAAGAGCTTCTCCCCCGTCAGCATCTCAAAGAGCACCGTGCCCAGGCTGAAGAGATCGCTCCTATTGTCGGCCCGGAGCTCGAGCACCATCTCCGGCGCCATGTAGGAGGGCTTGCCGGTCAGGCTGCTGTCGCGGGTGCCGCTGCGGGTGGCGATGCCGAAGTCGATCAGCTTCACCGTCCCCTCGCTCGTCATCATGATGTTGCTGGGACTGATGTCGCGGTGGACGATGGCCGCCTTCTCGAACACGTACTCCAGGGCCCGGCAGACGCGGCTGACGATGAAGACTGAGAGATCGACGTCGGGGAGGCGGCCGAGCTCGGCGTGGCGCTCCAGGTAGTCCACGATCGTCCAGCCGTCGATGTACTCCAGGATGATGCAGAGCTCGCCCCCCACCTGCTCGAAGTCGAAGATGCGTCCGATGTTCTCGTGGTCGAGGAGCGCGTAGCGGCGAGCCTCGTCCACGAACAGGCGCAGGTGTGAGGGGTCGCGGTTCTTCAGCTGCTTGATGACAATGGGGCGCTGAAAGCCGGCCTGGCCGATGAGCATGCCCTTGCAGACCTTGCCCATCCCTCCCGCGCCCAACTCGTGAAGGATCCGATACTTCAGAGGCTCGGCCATGTGTTCTTGCCCGCGCGGAATTGACGGCGAGCATGGCAGACCACTGGGAGGGTGTCAACAAAGCGATATACTCATGAACGAGATGCGTTATCTGGGCCTAGACGTTGGCGATGTCCGCATCGGGGTGGCGGCCTCCGACGAGACGGCCACCCTCGCCACGGGCCTTCCCACCCTCCGGCGGGTGGGCCCGCGCAAGGACGTGAAGGCCGTGGTCGCCCTCGTGCGCGGGCACGAGGCGGGGGAGGTCGTGGTGGGCCTGCCCCGGAGCCTGGACGGCTCCGAGGGGCCCCAAGCCCAGAAAGTACTGGCCTTCATGGACGATCTCCGGGGCGCGCTGCCCGTGCCGGTCGTGCCCTGGGACGAGCGCTTCACCACGGCCATGGCCACCCAAACCCTTCGGCAGGCGGGGGCTTCCCGCCAGCAACGTCGGGAGGTGGTGGACCAAGTGGCGGCCGTCTTGATCCTTCAGAGCTACCTCGACTACCGCAAGCTCGTCGATGCCGAGGCCCACAAGCCCACGGCCTGACCTCCTGAGGGTCGCGCGGCTCCTGCTCCTGCTCGCGATCCTGGCGCTCTCTCTGCGCCTGGCCTGGTTCCACGAGACCCGCTACCCCTTGCGCCCCGAGGGGGCTCCTCCCCTCTCTCTGATCGTGCCCCCCGGCTCGAGCGCCGAGGCCATCGGTCGGCAGCTCCACGCCCTCGGCCTCGTCCGCTACCCCTTGATCTTCCGCATCCTGGTCGTGAGCCGAGGGGTGGAGACGGTGCTCAAGGCCGGCGAGTACTCGTTCGAGGGGCCCCTCTCCCTGGAACAGATCGTGGACATGATGGCCCGGGGCGAGGTGGTGCGTCACGATGTGACCGTCCCCGAGGGCAAGAACCTCACCGACGTCGCGGAGATCGTGACCGCCCACGGCATCGACGCGCCCGCGTTCTTGAAAGCGGCTCGGGACCCCGCGCCCATCCACGACCTCGACGCCGCCGCCTCCGACCTCGAGGGCTACCTCTTCCCCGACACCTACGACGTCGCCTTGAGCCCGGGGGCGCCCGCGGCCCTGGTCGTGCGCATGGTCCAGCGCTTCCGCGCCATGATGGAGCCGGAGCTGCCCCGGCTCCTGACCCGGGGCCTGAGTCTGCGGCAGGTAGTCACGCTGGCCTCGCTCGTGGAGCTCGAGACGGCCCAGGGCGAGGAGCGGCCGCGCATTGCCGCCGTCTTCCTCAATCGCCTGCGCAAGAAGATGCCGCTCCAGACCGACCCCACCGTCATCTACGCCCTGCGCCAGGCGGGGGCCTGGGACGGAAAGATCCACAAGCCTGACCTCAGCATCGAATCCCCCTACAACACGTATCGCATTCCCGGCCTCCCTCCGGGGCCGATCGCCTCCCCCGGCCGCGAGTCGCTGCGCGCGGTCCTCGATCCCGCCGAGGGCCCGGACCTCTATTTCGTGAGCCGGAACGACGGCACCCATCAGTTCAGCCGCACGCTCGCCGAGCACAACCAGGCCGTCGAGCGCTACCAGAAGCGCAAGCGCCCGGTGCCGGAGCCGCCCGGGAGCCCCTGATGGCCGGCCGCACCCCCGAGGAGTCAGGGGAGTGGCTCCCTCCGGCGTCCATAGGCCCCTCGCTCGGCTCCGCCGCCGCGCTCGGAGCCTTGATCCTGATCCTGCTCTTGGCGAACGGCCGTCCCATCGGGGGAGGGGCGCCTCCGTCGGCCATCCTTTCGGTCCTGGCCGCTCCCGTGATTTTTTTGGCCCGCGGCCTCTTTGTCCTAGACGCGATGGGGACCGCCCTCGCCGGGAAAGTGGCCGCATCGGTTCTCTCGGCGCTGGCCGCGGCCGCGCTGTTTCTGGCCGTGGGCCGCCGCCACCCCGAGCAGGATGCGCGGACGGCCGCGTTCGTTTTCGCTTTCGGCACCACCGTCTGGGCCACGAGCCAGGCCCTCTACCCCCAGCCGGCGGCGGTCTTCTTCGTCTCCCTCGTGGTGCTCTGCCTCCTCAAGGCTGAGGACATTCCGGCCTGGGCGGGGCGCGCGGGGTTGCCGCTGGGCTTGGCCGCGGCGGCCGATCCGGAGGCAACCGCGCTCGCAGCCGTGCTCTTCCTCGGGCTTGCCGCGCGCTGGCCGCGGCGATCGCCGTTCCTCTTCCTGTGGACCCTGCCCGGAGCCGCGCTCTGGCTCCTCGGTGCGCTCTCCCCGACGGTGGGTCCGTCGCGGACGTCCGTACTAGAACCCGGTCTGGGCGGTCTCCTGGCATCACCCGCCCTGGGCCTCCTCGTTTTCACGCCCGTGGCGGTCGTGGCAGCGGTGGGTCTTGTGCGGGCTTTCGCGCGGGGGGAGCGGTGGCTCGCGGTCACGCTGGGCGTGGGTTTCGTTGCCCAGTGGCTCACCGTGGGGCTCTCTCCCAGCGGGCCGAGCGAGGGATGGGGGCCCTGCTCCCTGACCACTGCGCTGCCCCTGCTCTTTCTCTTCCTGCCCGAAGGGATCGCGGTGCTACCCAAGCTAGGCGCTGTCTTCGCCCTGATCTCGATCGCGGTCCAGGCCCTGGGGGCCTTCTCCTACGACCACCGGTGGGACCGGCTCAATGAACCTTTGGGCACCGCCCTCATCTGGGACCCTGCCCGCAGCCCGATCGTGTTCCAGGTGCGCGAGCGGGTGATCCGTCCCGCCCTGCCCGCAATCAAGGACGGCCGCGCCCTCCTTTGCGAGCACCCCCTAGTGCTCTTCGGTCCCCTGGGGTCGCGGGTGACCTTCGCCGGAGAGGACATCCAGGTCACGGGTGCGGAGCCCCTGCTGGGCGACGTACACGCCGAGCAGGGCGCTCAGGTGCAAGAGGGAAGGCTCAAGCTTCGAAGCCCGGGAGACGCGCTCTTCGTGCGCGTGCGGCCCAACGCTCGGGCCCGGCGCTTCGAGCTCCGGATCGCGGGCCGCGGCCGGGGGACCCTCGTGGTGGGCGAGCGGACGTTCTGGAGTACGGCCCCCCGCGAGGCCAGCTATCCCACCGACGGCGAGTTCAAGCTCCGCCACCGCTACTACTACCCGGAGTCGGGGGGGGACGACGTCATCCTCGGGCTCCGCGCCGGCTCCATTGAGCTGCAGTCCGTGGCGCTCGTTTCCCCCGGCGAGCCCGAGAATGTGATCCGCTTGCCCTAGGGACGCCGGAGGCTGGAGTCCCCCCACTTGAGCTTGGTGCGCAGCACCTCGTAGTAGTCGCGGCCGGAGGCTTTGACCAGCCGGAGCCGGCGGGAGCTCCCGGTCACGGTCACGGTGTCCTCGGGGGCGAGGGCATAGCTGTGCTGGCCGTCGAAGGCGGTGTACACGTCCACCCCCCGCGCAGCCACGAGCCGCACCACGATCGTCGACTGGTCGCCCACCACGAGGGGGCGGTTGGCGAGCATGTGGGGGCAGATGGGAGTGAGAACGATCGCGGGCAGGGCGGGGTGCAGGATCGGCCCCCCCGCGGCCAGGTTGTAGGCGGTCGAGCCGGTGGGGGAGGAGACGATGAGCCCGTCGGCCCGGAACGTGGAGACGAAGAAGCCGTCGACGCTCACCTCGAGCTCAATGATCCGCGAGGGCCCGGCCTTGGTGATGACCACGTCGTTCAGGACCTCCCCCACGACCTCGGGGAAGCCGGCCCGGCGGCCCTTCACGTGTAGCAGCCGACGCTCAGCGTACTCGTAGCGCCCGTCCAGGACCGATTGCAGGGTGGGAAGGAGCTCGGCCAGCGTGATCTCGGTCAGGAACCCCAGGCTCCCAAAGTTGACGCCGAGGACGGGGACGGAGGACTCGAGGAGGCGACTGGCCGCGAGGAGGGTGCCATCCCCACCCAGGACGACCAGCACGTCCGCCCCCGCCGCGACCTCCCGGCCCGAGGTGACCCGGCAGGCGTCGGCCGCGGCAACGCCCCCCAGGGCGGCCGTGGCCTCATCCAGGCAGGTCCGGACTTCCCGCTGGTGCAGCCACGCCAGGAGCTCCCGCAAGGCGGGGCCCGCCTCCACGAGGTCGGGCCGAGCCAGGACGCCGACCGTGGTCATGTCCCCACCGCCTGGGCCATCATGGCGTCGAACGGCTGGGCTCCCAAGAGGTCGCCCTCACGGAGGAGGTGCAAGAAGAACTCGCGGTTCCCTTCCGCCCCCGTGATGGGAGAGGCACAAGCCCCCCGCACCGCGTAGCCGAGCTCGTGCTGCGCGGCCCAGGCCACGTCCCGCAGGGACTGCAGGTGGAGTGTGGGGTCCCGGACGACGCCCCCCCGGCCCACCCGGAAGCGCCCCAGCTCGAACTGCGGCTTGACGAGCACGACGAGGTGCGCTCCCGGGACCAGGATCCCACGCAGGGCGGGCAGGATCTTGAGCACGGAGATGAAGGACACGTCCATAGTGGCGAGATCGCAGGGCTCCGGCACCTCGCGCAGGGAGAGGCTGCGGGCGTTGGTCTGCTCCAAGACCACGACCCGTGGATCCGCGCGCAGCGATTCGTGGAGCTGTCCCCGGCCCACGTCGACCGCGTAGACGCGGCGGGCGCCCCGGTCCAGGAGCGTCTCTGTGAAGCCGCCGGTGGAGGCGCCGACGTCCACCACCAGGCGGTCAGCAGGATTGACCGCGAACGCGTCCAAGGCGCCGGCCAGCTTGACCGCCCCGCGGCCCACGTGCGCCGGCCCGGGCGCGACGACGACCGCCGCGGATTCCGCGATCTCCGTGCCCGGCTTGGTCTCGGGGACGCCGTCGACCGTGACCCGTCCGGCCATGACCAGGGCCTGGGCCTTTTCGCGCGATTCCGCGAGCCCGTGCTCGGTCAGCCAGACGTCCAGGCGGGCCCCCGTCATGCCTGCCGCTCCACGATCAAGCGCGCAAGAGTTCCCAGCAGGCGGGCGCGCTCGCCGAGCGGGCTGAGCGCGTCCAGGGCCTCGGTCAGGAGCTCGGACGTCATCTCGCGGGACCGGGCCAGGCCGTGAACGCTCACGTAGGTTGCCTTCCCCGCCGCCTGGTCCTTGCCCGCGGTCTTCCCGAGCTGCTCGGCTCCCTCCGTGGCGTCCAAGATGTCGTCCACCACTTGGAACGCCAGGCCGATCGCGGCCGCGTAGCCGGCCAGGCAGCGAGCGTCGGACTCAGCCGCCCCCGCGAGGACGGCGGCCCCGCGCACGGAAGCGCCGATGAGGGCGCCCGTCTTGGCCCGGTGGAGGCGCTCCAGGGTGGCGGCATCGATGGCCTGCCCTTCCGACTCGAGGTCCTGCACCTGGCCACCGATCAAGCCCGTCGTTCCACAGGCCGCGCCCAGGATCGCGGCGGCCTCCCGCCGCCGCTGGAGGCGGTCGTCATCCCCGCCCCCCCCTCCCTCCGCTAGAAGGTGGAAGGCGCGGGTCAAGAGGGCGTCGCCGGCCAGGATGGCCATGGCCTCGCCAAAGACCTTGTGGGAGGTGGGTTTCCCGCGCCTCAAGTCGTCGTTGTCCATGGCGGGGAGGTCGTCGTGGATCAAGCTGTACGTGTGGATCATCTCCACTGCGCAGGCGAGGCGGAGAAGCTCCTCGGTGTCACCGCCCACCGCTTCCCCCGAGGCCAGGACCAGGAGGGGCCGGATGCGCTTGCCCCCCGCGAAGAGGCTGTAGCGCATGGCGCGGTGGATGGTGGCGGGCCAGGCTGTCTCCGGGGGCAGGGCCCGGTCCAGGGCCTCCTCGACCGATCGTCGATGGGCTTCCAACGCCTCGCCGACCGCGTCCGGGGGGCGAGAAGCCTCAGAAGGCCGGGTCGTCATCGTCGCCCCTCCCCAGGGGCTTCGTTTGCGGCCGGCCCTGCTTGTCCAGAAGGACGTCCCCCTTCGCGTCCTTCATGAGCACTTCGATCTTGCCCTCCGCCTCCTCCAGCTTGGCGTGGCAGAGGCGGGAGAGGTGGATGCCCTCCTCATAAAGACGGAGCGACTCCTCCAAGGCCAGCTCCCCCTTCTCCAGTTTCTGGACGATCTCCTCGAGCTGCTTCAGCCCCTCCTCAAAACTGGGCTCTTCGGTCTTCTTCACGCGGGCTCCTTGGAGGTGACGGTGGCGCCCAGCCGGCCACCGTGCAGGCGGACGAGGAGGGCATCCCCCACGCGCACCGGACCGGGGTCGCGAAGGAGATGCCGCCCGGAACCGTCCCAGACGAGGGCGTAGCCCCGGGAGAGGACGGCCAAGGGGGAAAGGCTGTCGAGCTTACCGGCCAGGCCGCTAAGGGCGGCGCGTCGCACCCCAATTCCGGCTCGGAACAGAGCCTGTGCGCGCTCCCATTGATGAGTGACGCGCTCCCGACCCGCCGCCACCTGGCGGTCCCAGCGGAAGGCCTCGATCCGGCCAGCCGCATGACGTAGCCCGTCCCGCGCACGCTCGAAAGCCCGGAGAAGCCCCTTCTCGCCGCGCCGCCCGAGCTCATCAACCCGCTGGGCGTGGTTTCGGATCCGACCCCGCTCGACTTCGAAGACGCGGTGGGAGGTCACCCTCTCCACGCGGGCTCGGGTCCGGGCCAGGCGCAGGCGGATGGCCGCCGCCAACCGCTGCTCCAGGGCCGTCACCCGGGCGATCAGATCGACCTTTGCCCGGACCACGCGCTCGGCGGCCGCGGAGGGCGTGGGGGCGCGGAAGTCGGCCACGAAGTCGGCGATCGTGAAGTCCGTCTCGTGTCCCACCGCGGAGATGGTGGGTATCTCCGAGGCGGCCAGCGCGCGCGCCACCGCTTCATCATTGAAAGGCCAAAGGTCCTCGAGGCTGCCTCCTCCGCGGGCCACGATGAGCACATCCAGGCCCTTGATGCGATTCAGGACGCGGATGCCGGCCACGATCTCCCACACCGCCTCCGGTCCCTGGACCCTTGCGGGGTAGAGCAGCACCCCCAAGTTTGAGTAGCGCCCTGCGAGGACGCGGAGGATGTCCTGCAGCACGGCCCCGGTGGGGGACGTCACGAGGCCGACGCGGCGCGGGAGCATGGGGAGGGGCCGCTTGCGCCCGGGGTCGAAGAGTCCCTCCTTGCCCAGGCGTTCCTTCAAGTCTTCGAAGGCCTGCTGCAGCGAGCCCTTACCCAGGGGCTCCAGGACCTGGACCGACAGCTGGTAGTCGCCCCGGGGCGGGTAGACGCGCACCGATCCCCGGGCCACCACCTTCATGCCGTCCTGGGGGCGGAATCGGATCAGGCGGGCATCGCTCTTCCAGACCACGGCGCGGATCTGAGCGTTCTCATCCTTGAGCGAGAAGTAAAAGTGGCCCGAAGGGGGGGTCTTGAGGTTCGAGATCTCGCCTTCCACCCACACGTCGGCGAAATCCACTTCCAGGACGCCCTGGATGCGGTCGGTCAACTCGCTGACGGAGAGCGTCCTCCGGCGCGGGGGCCCGGGCTGGGGCTGGATTCCGAAGTCGAGTCCCTTCTGCTCCATCGTCTCTCGGCATTCTAGTCGTTCTCTTGGACCTTTGGGGACTTGGAGCGGCGGTGCGAGCCTGGGGAGGAACACGCTATGATCAAAAGACCAAGGAGCGACCGCGATGACAATCTCTTCGCCGTGGCGACCGTGGCTCTGGGCCGGCCTCGCGGCGGGGGTGATCCTAGGGGCCCTCATCTCCGTGGCTCTGCCCCGGGTGGTGCCCACACTCCGGCCCGTGGCCCTCGCCCAACAGCGGGCGGTCACGCCCCGCGGTCCCCTGGACCCGGACGAGCGGTCCACCATCGCCCTCTTTCGGACCGCCTCCGCCTCGGTGGCTTTCATCACCACCCAGACCCGGCGCATCGACTTCTGGACCCGCAACATCCTCGAGGTGCCCCAGGGCACCGGCTCCGGCTTCGTCTGGGACGAGGACGGTCACATCGTCACCAACTTCCACGTCGTGCAGGACGCTACCTCGGCCGAGGTGACACTGGGGGAGAAAGCCTACGATGCTTCCCTGGTGGGGACAGCTCCCGACCACGACCTCGCAGTCCTGAAGATCAACGCCCCCCGCGACAAACTGGTGCCTATCCACATCGGCACCAGCGACGACATCCAGGTGGGCCAAAAGGTATTTGCCATCGGCAACCCCTTCGGTCTCGACCACACGCTCACGACGGGGATCGTGAGCGCGCTTGGACGGACGATCACGAGCGTCACCAACCGGCCCATCGACGGGGCCATCCAGACCGATGCCGCCATCAACCCCGGAAACTCGGGCGGCCCTCTCCTGGACAGCGGCGGAAGGCTCATCGGTGTGAACACCGCCATCTACAGCCCCTCAGGGGCGAGCGCGGGGGTGGGGTTTGCCATCCCTGTGGACACCGTGAACCGCATCGTCCCCCAGCTCATCGCGCACGGCCGGGTACCCCGGCCCTACTTGGGGGTGTCCCTGGACGACCGGCTGAGCAGCGTGGTCACCCGCCGCCTGGGGGTGGATGGGGTGCTGCTCCGGGACGTGGAGCCAAACTCGCCCGCGGCAAGCGTTGGTTTGCGTGGCACGCACCTCGGCCGCGGCAGCTCCATCGTGCCCGGAGACATCGTGCAGGAGATCGACGGCCGCAAGGTTCGCACCTCCGATGACCTGCTGGGCCGCCTGGGCAACGCCAAGCCGGGCGATACCGTGACCCTACTGATTCTGCGCGATGGGCAGCCGCTCAAGGTGATAGTCCGGCTGCGGGCCGCGGAGTGATCCCGCGCGGCACCGCAGCATGGCGGTCGCCGTCTATCGCGTCTGCGTGGAGGGCTGGACCCAGGAGGACGCGAATCGCGGAGAGATGACGGGGGGCTTCCATTTCCATTCCAGCTGGCAGCACCTCGTGCGCTGCGTCCGAGACCTGGACACGGAACACGTGTGCTCGGGTGCTCGGCGTGGGGAGGGTGAATCGAAGCGGTGAGCCCAGGTTTCGATGAGTGGCCTGATGAATGAGATCGACCAGCTTATCCAGGAGTTCCCTCCCGGCGTGCGGGAGCATGTCCGCAGAGCTTGGAATAAGATGCCGGATGCGGCGCGTGGCCGTCTGATCAAAGCCCTCCGCGAACTCCCGGAGGATCTCAGCCGCTGGCGCGAGTTGATCCGTCTGGCCCTGTCTCACGTGCGGGTGGTCACGGGGGACAAGCGGCGGGTGGCCCTCGTGGGCCCCGCGAACGTCGGCAAGTCGACCCTCTACAACCAGCTCGTCCGAAACGCAGAGGACCGGGCCGAGGTGAGCGCGGTGCCGGGCACGACGCGGGTCAGCCAGGCCGCCGACGCGGGGCTCTTCGCGGTAGTGGACACTCCGGGGGCCGATGCCGTCGGTGCCGTGGGCGAGGCCGAGAAGGAGCAGGCCTTCGCCGCGGCCCGGGGGGCTGATTTCCTCGTGATCGTTTTCGACGCGATCCAAGGAATTAAGCGGGCGGAGCAAGAGCTCTTCCGCGAACTCCAGGCCCTTGCGCAACCCCACGTCGTTGTTCTCAACAAGGTCGACCTCGTGGCGGGGGCAGGGGAGCGCGACCGGGTCGTGGCGGCGGCGGCGCGCAATCTGGGGCTGGCGCCGGAGGCGGTCGTGGCCTGCGTCGCGAAGGATGGCAAGCGAGTGGAGCGCGTGCTACTGGCCGTGGCCAAAGCCGAGCCGGAGATCGTGGCGGCCCTCGGCGCCGCGCTTCCCGACTTTCGAATGATGCTGGCCTGGTCGGTCACGAAGAAGGCGGCGGCGACCGCGGCCGCCATCGCCCTCGCTCCCCTGCCGATCCTCGACGTCTTCCCCCTTCTGGCCGTCCAGACCTCGCTCGTGCTCGGGATCGCACGCATCTACGGGCAGCGCATCACACTGGGACGGGCCCGAGAGCTCTTGGTCACGTTCGGCTTGGGGTTCTTGGGCCGGACGCTCTTCCAGGAGCTGTCGAAGCTGGGCGGACCGCCGGGGTGGCTTCTGGCCGCCGCCATCGCATCGTCGACGACGGTCGTGATGGGCCGCGCCGCTTCCGTCTGGTTCGAGCGCGGCCAGAGGGCAAAGGCCTCCGAGCTGCGCGCCGAGAGTCGCTCCCTCGCGAAGCGGATGCTGCAGTCGCTCAAGAGGCTGGGGCGCCGCCGCCCGCCCCGCGAAGCCGTGCAGCGAGAAGTGGAGGCGGCGCTGCCGGAGGCGCCACCGATCAGCTGAACCCTAGCCATTGTCCTCTCACCGCGACCGGTGGCTGCGAGCGGAGTCCCTCTGTGAGGGCCTGGATGATTCGGCATAACGGGCTCGTAGTCCGAGTAGGAACTGAAGGTCGGGTTCTACGCGACTCTCGCGCCTGCGGGGCACCGCGCCGGCCCCCGACCCCCAGGGGCCCTTAAAGGTGAGACTGGGGTACGGACAGACGTACGACGGAACGCATTAGGCCGCGCGTGTGGGCGGCCCCAAGGCCCGACCATCCGAGGTGAGTTCATGTATGAGCACCGCCGCGAGCCCCTCATGCCCCAGCGCGCGTTTCTCGGTCGAATGGCGAAGCATGCCCTGGGAGCCGTCGTCCTCGGTTTCGGCGCGCTCTGTGTCGGCATGGCGGGCTACCACTGGCTTGAGGGACTGTCCTGGGTCGACGCGTATCTGAATGCGGCGATGATCCTCGGGGGTATGGGACCGGTGGCGGAGCTGCATACGACCGCCGGCAAGATTTTCGCCGGGAGTTACGCGCTCTTCGCCGGCGTCGTGTTCCTCGTTGTCGCGGGCGTGGTCCTTGCCCCCATCGTCCATCGCGCGCTGCACCGGTTTCATGCCGATGACAAGAGATAGATCGGTTGAAGCGCACGGAATGATCAAGATTTCCTGATGCACGGAGCAGGCTGGGGGCGGTGATCTGGCCCTCGTTTCGACCCGACAGCCCTGCCCACTCCGATTGGAGCTCTGACTCGCGATATTGCCGGTTATCGTCACCTGACCGGCTTCGGGAAAACAGGAACGTTGCCCAAATCAATGCGGGCGTGTCACTTACGAGGGGGACTGTCGAAGGGCGAAGTGAAGGAACAAAGGTTGCTGTCCTGTCTCCGTGTAGCAAAGGAGGTCGCCAGCGGCGCGCCCATCTGACGGACCGCGAGAGATTTAGCCCACTCTAGGTTGGATGGGGAGAACGGTGGTTTTGCCAGGGACCTTCGGTTTGTAGCAACGTCATTTGGACGCGGTTGCATCCCAAGCGGCGCCGTCACCTTGTACCAGCGTGGACAAGAGCCGGATCAACGGTAGGACAACGGTCGACGGATAATGACTGCTTCGCCATAATCCAAGGTGAGCATGGTGATATCGGCGCTCTTTGAGTCTTTCACGTGGCGTGGAAAGACCTCGCCCACGCGCATCGTTTTCGCTCCGGTGAATCCTGGCTTCGCGCCGTCGGGTGACCCTACCGCCCGACTCTTGCGTTTTCAACGAGAGCGCGCGGGTCGAGCAATCGGGATCAGCTACGTGGGCAACGTGGCGATTGCGGACTGGGGACGCTCAAGTGGTTTCACACCAGTCGTCCGAACCAAACGGCAAGCTAATCGCTTCGCAGTTATTCGGCGTGCTATAGAGCGTGCAGGCAGTCTCGCGGGGATACAGCTCGCACTCACACCTCCCGAGCTGAATCCGCAGCGATCATGGCGTGCGAGCGATTCAGCACTTGAAGTGGCGCGGCTGGTCACCATTGTCAATAGTCTTCGCGACGAAGAGATCAGCTCTCTGTTGGCACGCTTCGTCTCCGTCGCAGATGAGGTCTCGGGCATCGGTTTTGATGTGGTGCAGTTGCACGCAGCGCATGGCTATGTTCTTTCACTCCTGATGGAACCCGCCACGAATCTCAGGTCTGGGCCCTTCTCTGCCCGGGGTCAGTGGATTGAGACCTTTGTTGATAACCTACGGAACGCGATAGGTCCAACCCTGCTGAGCCTGCGAATCAATGCCCGCTGTGGTCTGCGTCACGCTGAAGCCGAACTCGCCGACGCGACAGGCTTCGCCCTCCGTCTCTGCAAGGCCGGCGTAGACATCATAGATTTCTCGGCGGGGATCTACACGCTTGACCGGCGTCTGATTTATCCTCCCGAGCGTGATGTACTTCCAAATCTGCCGGCTGCGCTGCGGACAGCTACGCAGGTCCCGAACCCCATCGTTTTCACAGGTGGCGTACACGACCTGCGCCGCCTTCCCGACTTGCCGAGGAACGTCTTTGTGGGCCTCGGCCGTCCCCTAATCGCAGATCCTCAGTTCGCCCGGAAATCGCGCGACGGCACCTTCGAAGACATTGTCTGGTGTCGGCGGACGAACCAATGCCACTATTTCAGTCGCAATACCCAGGGACTCTCCTGCGGTGTAAACGAGGCAATATGACGACCCCATTGCTACCAAGGGCGCTGCCCACTGATGCTCTCCCAGCCGGGACGCTTGTCGATGCGGACATTGAGCGACTGGCAGGGAGTGGTCAGTTGATCGTGGACGCCTTCGAACCGGAATGTGTCAAGCAGGCCTGCTATGAGCTACGCGCTAGTACGATCTTCTATGAGACCGGCTCAGGGCGCGAAGACATGCGTGTAGAGCTCGGCGCTGAGGCCGTTTACATCCTCCGCCCGCAGTCGTACGTCACCATAATCTCGATGGAATCAATCGAGCTTCCGACAAATGTGATGGGACGGGTCCTCACGAAGGGGCAGCTGTTCTCGATCGGTCTCCTGCCCGTGAATACGTACGCCGACCCCGGGTTCAGCGGCAGACTCGGGATTACGGTCTACAATGCTTCTTACCGCCACTTGATCATCAAACCAGGACAAGCGATCGCAAAGATCGAGTTCTCAGTCCTGCCAAAGGCAGTTGTAAGACCCTACTCTGGACAGCACGGGTTCGCGACGGGCATCTGGCCAGTACCAACCCATTTGTTCGCCAAACCGGCCGATCTTAGTAAAGCAGGTGTAGTTCCTGACTCGGAAAGCGAGCTTGCGATGACCTACGGTCCAGAGGTCGCGAGGTTGATGCGTCGATTTCGGTTCTATGAGCGCAGGGTGTGGCTTCAGTTGTTCCTAACCATCAGTGCGTTCCTTGGAGCAGTCGCGTTATTCGGGCGCGTCGACTGGGTCGCCGCGTTGGCACTCGGCATCATGGCCAACCTGGGGACGCACCTCCTTTTCTGGATCGGGGGCGAGCGCAGGCGGTAGGGGTGGACACAGTCGAGGGACGATAGCCACTTCCCCGTGACGGGCCTTTGTCGCGAATCAAGGCCTCACCCTCTTTTCCGTGCCACGAATGACGGTGTCAACTTGTTTGTGTTTTGATCGTCCCGGATCGACGTTGCTTAACCTGGTAAGCTAGAAGGCATCCTGATCGTGAAGAAGACGATAGAGGAGGTCAACCTGGCTGGGTTCGCCATAACCTCCGCTGCTGCAGGCCAGCCGATCAACATCCAGGTCAAAGATTCGGTAACGTCGGATTCGCCCCTCTTTTACGGCTACGCAGAGCAGATCGCCAACATTCTAGCTCCCAAGCTAGGTCATCCTTTCTTCCGCAGTCAGGTCAACTACTACCTGGTTCTCATCCACCCTGACAATACTGCAGACGTCTATTGGGATGACTTCAAGGTTGTCGCACAAATCAAGGTCAATCGGACAATTAGTGCGGGGGCACTCGTAGAAGCTGCATCCATAGATGATATCGAGGAAGTGCGCTTTCCAGATATCACGATCGGCGCCGACGACCGGGTCATCTTTCTTGTTAGAAGTGGTTGGCGTTTCGGCATCTTCTTTGACTTAACAGCAAGCGTTGATGTCGACGTGTTGGCTCGAGATATTGCTCGCCTTCAAAAGGGGTTGGCCCTCGAGGATGTCCTACGACGCGCCTTGGCCGACATCCAGTCCAAAGGGGCAGACGCGGAGTTGAGTGCTAGGGACCATGGCGGTCGGACCTATGACGCCTTCGTTATCACCGAGGGTGCGACTGACTGGATGCATCTCGAGAAAGCATTTCGCAAGATATCCTATGATCGACGACTGGAGTATTCCAAGCCAGACCGCGAGCTTGGGGACAGCGGATTGCTTGACCTCTGCCGCCTCGCTGTCCACGGCGCACCCCAAAGAGTTCCGATAGTGTGCGTATTCGATAGGGACAATCCAAAAGTCGCAACCGAGCTGAACAAGGCTGGCGGGGCTGAGACAGAGTTTCAGTCCTGGGGTAACAATGTCTTCTCGATGATGCTGCCGCGTCCTGAGAGTCGGAAGGACTACGAGAACATCAATATCGAGATGTACTATCCGAATGAGGTCCTGAAGCGCGTGACTCCGGATGGAAAGCGCCTAGTCTTTGACAACGAGGTGAAGATAGAGAGGTTGCCGGGTCGTCAAATAAGAACCGTTCTCATTCCGGCTGTCGCAGCGCTGGAGTTCACGAAGAAGGTCTACTCCAAGGATGTGGCAGGGATAGAGAATGAATCGGGGACCAAGGTCGCTATGTCCAAAACACGCTTTGCCGAACTGATACGGACCGAGCAAGCCCCATTTGAGCAGGTCTCGTTTGAGGCGTGTCGATCCGTAACCGTAGTGCTGGAGAAGATCATCTTGCTAGCCCGAGCCACTACTCCCGCCAGAGGAATGATCGCGTAGCTACGTTGGTCGACTTTGGCGGTGTCGCGCGTGTGTGAAGTGCTTTGTCGGCACTCTCGGTTTCCAAGCGGCCGGGATCACGGAAGGCCGGGTCTTCCGGGCGGTCAGCCGGTGGGGGAGTGTGGTGGGAAAGAAGCTCTCGACCACGGCCGTCCTCGGGATCGTAGCCGAGTACGCAGCCGACGTTGGTCTAGAACTCTAAGAAGGGGAGGGGTTGAAGACGGGCCGGAAACCGGTTGGAATGGATTCGTGATGTCAAAGGTGGGACGCAACGATCCCTGTCCCTGCGGGAGTGGCAAAAAGTTCAAGAGGTGTCACGGCGGCCAGACTCCGAGTCTGGGGACCCCTCAGAAAGCCCAAGTCCCAGACAGTCTCTACAGCCGCAACCTGGCGCTGTTGGACGCGATCAACGACGTCTTCAAGCTGCGGTCCGTAGCATGGACTGACATTCGTCGCACTCTCTCCGCAGACCAGGTGCGCGAGGTTTACCGGCTGCTACAGTGGCTGTGGCCTCCCAACACGGACCTCGCGTCTCTTCTTCCGCCTAGTGGGGAGGGACTCCGAGGCTTCTACATGGGTGAACCTCAACCCGAGTATCTACCGCGGAGTGTCTTTCGATTCAGCCTCTACTGCGACGACCTCGTTCTGATCAACCCGTTCTTTAGCCCGCTTCGAGCCACCGGCGTTAAGAGCCCCTTGGTGTCCCCGGCGTATTACCGAGCGGACATGCTCAAGCTGGTCTTCTCGATGAAGCTTCTGGAGCCCTGGATCCGCGGTCGCTTCGTTCACCTGATTCCCGAGCCGGGGTTTTTCGATCCAGCCTTCGACGTGAAAACAATTGCGTTCGCGAAGGCACGCGTTAAGAACATCGTCTTTACGGATGAGGAGCAGGAGGAAATGGCCGCGAGCGTTAAAGAGGACGTTCTACGGTTGATGAAACGACTGCCTGTCACCCACCGGATAGCGATGATTCGGGAATATGACTCGGCAATGCCCCCTGAGGAGGTGCAGGCTGTCTGCGACGCTATGGACAGGGCCACAGCAGAAGATCCCTTTGCTCTCGACCAACCCATCGAAGAGAAGGGCGGTCAAATGCACGTTGGTCGGCAGGGAGTAAACTTGGAGACGGCTCTCTACCTGTGCCATCTCACCGGCGCATTTCCATACACAAACCTCCGAGCGGTGTGGCGTCAGATCGAAGGCGTTGCGGACCGGGTCGGCGAGGAGTCCCATGCGTGGGGGTCTCTCACTCGCGCGTTTGGCGCCCTCCGATTCCGCTTTCTCAACGATGTTGATTCGAGGTTCGCGTATTCTCTCCGTGAGCAGCAGCGCCTATCGGCGTTCCGCAGCTTCTTACGCAAGATATGGGGCGCGGTACAGGGAAGTCGCAGCGCCGCCGAAGTGGATCGCCTCGCCTCTGATCTTGAAAGCGAGCTAAGGGACGAATACAGAAAGTCGGAGGCCGAATGGAAGGACATCGACACGGAGCTTATGAAATGGCTTAGTACGGCTGGGGCTGCTGCCACTACGGCGGTCCTCGGAGGGCTAGTTACGGTCGGCGGAGGGCTGGTACCCGCATTCGCGGCAGGGGGGTTCACGATCGCGGGGATCTCGCAATTGTTTGGCGCGATGCGCAAGCGGGAGGGGTTTCGTCGCAGGGTGCCCATGTCCGTCCTACTGGACCTATCAAAGTTCACGCCCGGCGATAGGATATAGCAGGGTCGGCCGCCCAGAGCGTAGGGTTGAGAGCATTCGGCAGCTCACGGTCAACTCGCAGGAACATCCGACTGCTCGACTTGGAATTGGACTCGGACGATGCGGTTCTTCTTAGGAACCCGCACCACCTTTCGGAGGTGTGCGTCAAAATAATCCTTCAGCAGTGGCGGGCGCCGTGTTTTTAGATATCTATCCGGATTCTGCAAGACATCACCGCTGGCTACAATTTCCAACTCCTCCCTACGGGTTACGCTCTGCACGAGGCACGGTGCATGGCTGAGCCCGAGCTCACGTAGTGCATAAGCTCGGTGGCTCCCGTTGTTCAGCACCAGTCGCCCTTCGACATGGAGTGCATTGAGGTAGTTCGACCCATACCCGATACCCAGAAGAAGATAAGCAAAAGGTCTTCCTGTGCTTACGAAGCCAGTCACCTGATCGGGGCTTATGAGCGCTCCTTCGAGAAAGCGGAAATCATTCGATGGGGAGATGAAGCTGTAGATGTTCCCCGCGTTCTGCATTGCCTGTACGTGAGGAAGGGGGCGATCTATGCCCAGCGCTAAGCGGGCAACCTGTTCCTCCGTGGGATGCGGACCCAGTCCCTGCTTGAGTGCTTGTATGTAGCCCAAGTTAATGAACTTCTGAAAGACGACAAGACGGTCCAGCTCCACCATGGCAAAGCTCGCCGGGACGAAACGATAAGCCTTGCGAAACATCGGATCAGCAGTTACACGCTCCGCTAGCGTCCGAATGCCAGGCGGGAGAGGAACAATTGGAGGGTTGTCGGCCATTCCCGCCTCTAACTGTTCCAGCGAGACCACATGATCGTTGGCCTGGCGCCACTCTTCTGTGAGTAGCCCTTGGTCGGCCTTCTGGCCATCGACCGCCATGGTCGTAATAAAGCCAAGGAACTCGCCAAGTGGTGGGCGACCCAGGAGAAAGACGTATTGATCGACGGGAGCGACAACCATCGGAGGGCTCGTCATGACCCCGTCACTCGGCTGGATGCTGTCCAGCGGAAGCCTCTGAGGTTGTTTCGGTTCAATTTCCCTCCCACCTGGCAAGGCCCGGGCACTGCTGTGCTCCTTTCAGGAGCCGTGGCGGAGGCTCTCGCCGCCGATACGCGGCTAGGATGTCAAGCATTCTCGATCCGCAGCGCCCATCTGATTTCGCCCCTGTCCTCTCGAACCCAGTGAGACCAATTGTAGACGCGTTTCGGTAGCAGGTGGGCCAAGATACCTCGTGACCGCCTCGGCCCCGCACGGATTAGCTCTCCAAGCTCACCTCACAGGCATCCTCCGACAAGGCCTTGGCCATTGACCATGGTCCTTTAGGATGATAACGTCAATCCGATGAGTCCTATGCAAAATAGTAACGCTGCAGCGATACCTCCAGGCCCTGTGGAGCCCATCCGCGTCGACGGCCGCACATTCAGCGATACCAGGATCGGCAAGATAGCGCGTATGGTTGAGCCAGGATTCGGGATCATTGTAGACTTCTCAGACCGAGAGTACCCTTTCAGCTTCGGTGCCATCGAGCACTACGTCGGTCAGAGCGCGGCCACCTTGGCCTCGACCTTCGGTCTGAAGGTTGGGGGCCACGTGAAGTTTGCCATAGCGCACAATCTGGTCGTGCTGGTGCAGCCGTACACAGTCACCACGTCGTCCTCCGTTGCCACAGCTGATACTGGATCCTAGGCAGGCTGCTGAGTCTGCCGGCATCTTCCGGCCGAGCAAAACCCTACCCCGACACGTTCGACAGTTCGGGCACGTACCCGACGAATCGAAACTCTTCCCCGGCGACCTTCTGCTTGTCTCGGCCTTGGCCCCAGCGCGCGCCTCCCGAGCCATTGTGGAAGTCCAAGCGGCCGGCGGCCACCACGCCGCCGATGCGCGCTGGCACCACGCGGCGCTGTATGTAGGAGACACCGTAATCTGCGAGGCTCAGATATGGCATGGCGTTCGCCGGGCTTCCCTATTCGATTACGTCGGCACTCACCTTCTTCGGTTTCGCCGCGATCCCAAACTGTCTCCAGACGATCGATGGAGGCTCGTCATTCAGGCGTTGTTCCGTCTACGAAGCCCCTACACGGTCTTGGCGTTGCCTTGGCTATGGTTTGAGAGCGCCCGGGGTTTCTGGCGGGGGGACGCGCGTCCGAGCCGCGCGACTATCTGCTCGACCCTCTACAGCGACGCATATACTTTGGTCACTGATCACCTCTTAGTTGAGGGAGCTTTGAACATCCCGACTCCAGCGGATCTGAGTCTCACTGGACGACTGACCGACGTCGCTACTGACTGGCTACAGATAGCTCAGTAGAGAGAGGAACCGGGACATCGTCATGATCGCTGAAAGTGTAAGCGCACCAGCCGCAGACGATCACATATTCCTGATCGGCAGACGACCGGGACGAGTATCTCGGATTCGCTATTTCGCGCACTCTCGATAGTCAAACAGATCTAAGACAACTCGCCGAGGACTGGCGCCTTGCTAACGACCACCTGGAGCTTCAGGCGGAGGACTCTACCCCAGCAGACGCCCCGCCAGTCGCTGCGCCCTCCTCTGATATCGACTCGCTCGTAGCGACAGTGTGCGTGGCACGGGGAGCGTGGTCCGGGGATGGGCAGCCGGAGACGGCAGCTCGGGGCATAGGGGTAGCCTTTCCACACACTATTACCAACCTTTCACTGAGCCGGTCGCCCGTCGCCGGCTCCGGGAGCCGACGCTCAGGGCAACTGAACGGGAAACCCCGGCTCCAGCT